>JBDSCV010000326.1:0-2653 GCA_039920905.1 Pyrinomonadaceae bacterium | reverse complement strand
TACCGATCTCTTCGACGGCGCATCTGGTGTTTGCGAGCCGTCTGACGGGTATTTACGGCGGGAATCCGGAGCAGGTGACGGCGACGATCGCGGTGATACAGTTGGGGACGCTGTGCGCGGTGTTTATTTATTTTGCGGGCGATATCTGGGGCATCGCGAGCGCATTTGTGCGGGACCATTTTGCTTTGCTGACGGGGCGGCGCGGTATGCGTTTTTCGGGCACGGACGGCATCAGGCCGATATGGCTGTCGGAAGAAGCCTGGCTCGGATGGCTGATAATAATCGGGTCGATACCTATCGGGGTAATCGGGTTTTTGTTCAAGGATTTTATCGAAGGCAGCGGTACCAAGAACCTGTGGGTCATCGCCACGATGCTGATCGTGATCGCTCTTGGGCTGGTCGTGGCGGAGATCGTCAGCAGTAAGCGTAAGGACATGCGGCACCTCGGCATAGTCGATGCCCTCGTGCAGGGCTTTTGCCAATGCCTCGCTCTGATGCCCGGTGCGAGCCGTTCGGGCTCAACGATCATGGGCGGCCTATTCGCCGGCGAAAAACGGGAGACCGCCGCGCGGTTTTCATTTCTACTCTCGATCCCTGCCATCACCGCCAGCGGCCTTCTTGAATTGAGAAAAGCCATCAAGATACTGCCCGCCGAGAGCTTCACACCGCTCGTCGTCGCTACAATCGTTGCGGGTATCACTGGCTACTTTTCTATTTGGGCGCTGCTCGCTTACCTTAAACAGAATACTACGACGATCTTTGTCGCCTATCGAATTATTTTAGGGACGGTGATCCTCGTTCTGCTTTGGCAGGGTGTCATCAGCCCTGCCGTGAATTAACATTGACCGCAGAGACGCTAAGACACGGAGAAGACGGAGACTAAATAGCTGCATTGCGGATCACGACGGTATTTTAATCATTTAATTTCTTCCTCAGCGTCTCCGAGTCTTTGCGCTAAATATTTCCTAAATGCAAAAACGCTGGAACATCCGCAAACACGACGCCGACGCGGTCAACAAGCTCGCTGCCGCGTTAAATGTAAAGCCGCTAGTCGCTGCATTGCTCATAACACGCGGTCACGACACGGCTGAAAAAGCGTTTCAATTCCTCAACCCCTCGCCCGAACATCTGCACGAACCTTTTCTCCTGAAAGGAATGCGTGAGGCCGTTGACCGCATCCAAAAAGCGGTTGAAAACAAAGAAAAGATTATGATCTGGGGCGACTATGATGTTGACGGCACGACCGGAACCGTTCTGCTCCGTAAAATGCTCAAAATGCTCGGCTCCGAATCTACCTTTCACATTCCAAACCGTTTCTCGGAAGGCTACGGTATAAATAGTCCCGCACTTGAACAGGCAAAGAAAGACGGCGTGTCTCTCGTCATCAGCGTCGATTGCGGGACGACGAGCGTAACCGAGGTCGCATATGCCAATTCCATCGGCCTCGATATGATCATCACCGATCATCATTTGCAAAAGTCGGGCGACCCGATGCCCGATGCGGTCGCGATCGTAAATCCAAATCAGCCTGGCTGTCCATATCCGGATAAGAATCTCGCGGGTGTCGGTGTCGCATTCAAACTTGCTCATGCGTTGCTTCGGGAAAAAGGCTTAGAACAGGAAGTGCCGGGCTTTTTAAAGATCGCCGCGATTGGAACCGTCGCCGACGTGATGAACCTGACGGGTGAGAACCGGGCGATAGTGGCGCTTGGCCTGCGCGATCTTACCAAGACCGATAATCTGGGTCTCAAAGCATTAATGGAGGTGTCCGATTGCCGCTCCGATATGACGAGTATGCACATCGGGTTTCGGATCGGTCCGCGAATAAACGCGGCAGGTCGGATGGATGTCGCCAAACATGTCGTCGAATTGCTCGAGGCTGAGGATTTTACAAAAGCCCGCCAGCTCGCCGGCATTCTCGACAGCCGAAACCGCGAACGCCAGCAGGTCCAGCAAAAGATTACCGAGCTTGCCCTCTTTGAAACGGAAGGAATTACCGAACAGCATTTCGTGGTGGTCGCCGGAGAAGGCTGGCATCAGGGTGTGATCGGCCTCGCGGCTTCACGGATCACGGAAAAGCTCCATCGCCCGACCATCGTTCTCACCCTAAAAGATGGCGTGGGTCACGGCAGCGCTCGGAGCATTCCGAATTTTCACCTGCTTCACGCGCTTGAGTCATGCGGCGAACTATTCGAAAAGTTCGGCGGCCACGCCGCCGCCGCCGGGATGGCCATGAAAGAAGAAAATATTCCTCTGCTACGCGACAAACTGAATGAATACGCCGTTTCGTTACTATCCGCGGATGACTTGATCCCTGTGCTAAAGATTGATGCTCTCGTCACCAGCCAGTCGCTAACTCTTGATCTTGTTGAGCAATTCTCCAAATTCGAGCCTTTCGGCGCCGGAAATCCAAAACCTCTCTTCGTCACACGCGATCTTATCCTCCGCGACGAGCCTTTCGTTATGAAAGACAAACACCTAAAATTAAAGCTGACAGGCGATAGCAACAAGCAATTCGAAGCTGTTTGGTGGGATGGCGTTGAGCGATCAAAGGGGCAAACCCTCAAACCTAATTCCCGCATCGAATTAGCCTACGTCGCCGAGACAAATACGTGGCAGGGAAATACCCGGCTTCAACTTGTCGTTGAGGATT
>JBDSCV010000325.1:0-3953 GCA_039920905.1 Pyrinomonadaceae bacterium | reverse complement strand
GCGGCGTCGCCTATAACTCGATCATCGGCGGCGGCGATAACGCGACCATCCTGCATTATGTCGAGAACAACATGCCGCTCAACGACGGCGACCTGATCCTGATCGACGCCGGCGCCGAATTCGAAGGCTATGCTTCTGACATTACACGAACATTTCCCGTCAACGGCAAATATACCAAGGCTCAGCGGGAAGTTTACGATGTCGTTTTAGACGTCCAACTACAGTGCATCGAATACACAAAGACCGGCAACACCGTTAAGGGGCGGCAGGAATTTTCGATCGAGCTGCTGACCGAAGGCTTGAAAAAGCTAGGCCTGCTCAAAGGCAAGACCAAAGACCTGATAAAAAAGAAATCGTACATGAAATACTACATGCACGGTGTCGGCCACTATCTGGGGCTCGATGTTCACGACGCGGGCCGTTATTTCACCGATCAAGCAGCTAAGAACTCACGTCCTTTTGCACCGGGAATGGTTCTCACGGTCGAGCCTGGCCTTTACATTCCGCCCGATGACAAAACCGCTCCCGCAAAATATCGCGGCATCGGCATCCGCATTGAGGACGACGTTCTCGTCACCGCTGACGGAAACCGCAATCTAACCGCGAGGGTGCCCAAAAACCCGGATGAGATCGAGGTGTTAATGCAGAAGCTTGCGCGTTAGTTAGGGCACTATTTATATGCACCTCGAAGAAATTGTCAAAAACCTGCCCGCCCTTTTTTGCGCCCTGCTGGTGAGCATCTTGTTCATCCAATCGGGGCTCGACAAGGTCTTTGATTGGAAAGGCAATGTTGAGTGGCTGAAAGGACATTTCGCTAAAACTTTTCTGAGCGGAATGGTGCCGTTCATGCTGGCTCAAATCACGGTAATGGAACTTGTCACAGGCGTGATAAATTTAGCCGGCATCGTGTACTTTCTGGTGGCAGGTTCTACGATCCTGATATTTTGGGGCGCGGCTGTCGGAGCGGCTTCGATTATAGCTCTATTTTTCGGTCAACGGGTCGCCAGAGACTATCCCGGCGCGGCGGTTTTGATCCCCTATTTTATTTTGATAATTCTTTTAATGTATCTGACAAATCCATTTCTAAAAGTTTGATAATGATGCCGACGGCGTAAGGATTTTTCCATCAAAATAGAAGGGCCCCGGAAATAAATTCCGGAGCCTTTTGTTACTAATTATCAGCCTCTATTAGTAGCTGCGAATATTTAGAATCTGACCAAGTATTGAGCCAAGTATGCTCAACACACCGTTGTTGCTCGAACCATACTGATACTGCTGGTTGTAATCATCATACTGCCCGTTCCCGTCATTGTAACCGTCATTGTACTGGCCATAACTGCTGTTATTGTTACGATACCGGCTGTTCGCACCATCCTGATAGCCCCTTTGGAAGCCTTGGCGGAAATAGTACTGATACTGGCCCTGGTTGACATAACTCTGATAGCCGTATGTTCCGCTTTGATAAATGTTGGAATTCGAATAGCTAATGCGTCGGCGTCCGTCCAGATCGCTGCGACCGGCTGTAAAGCCTTGGCGATAACCTTCATTGACGGCCTGTCTCAGCAATTCGGCACCGCGATAATCGGTGTTGTAGTACGAACCGTTACGATATACGCGGTAGCGGTTTGAGTTCGAATTGGCATTGCCGGTGTAATAGCCGTTACCATTCGAGCGGTCATTGCCGCTGCGGTAGTACTGGTTGTTTCTCTGGGACTGACGCAGCTGCTCGATGCGATAGCGTTCATTTTGCTGCCTTACCAATTCAGCCTGACGCTGTTGCTCGATGCGATATCGCTCGTTCTGCTGTCTGGCCAACTCGGCCTGACGTTGCTGCTCGACACGGTAACGATCATTGTGTTGCTGTTGTCTGGCCAACTCAGCGTGACGCTGTTGCTCGATACGGTTGTGCTCATTCTGTTGTCTAGCAAACTCAGCCTGACGCTGTTGATCGACGACGCTGTGATCGGGCTGGATGTCTGAATTTCTGTCCGTTTTTTCGTGCTGATTTTCGGCCTTGCGTTCGTGCTTCTGCTCATCCTGATGATTGTCTCTACTATGGCCCTGAGCTTTTGCGATCTCGCTTGTTCCCAGAATCGTAACCACACCCAGTACGGATACCGCCGCTAATTTTTTAAGATCAAATGATTTCATAATTTACTCCTTGTTAGTTCCTTAAGCCCACCTCGCATAAGTGTAAAGTTTTGTAAACGACTGACTGTTAAGCACTTATCAACCTCCCCATGTGTATATCAATCCGTATGCCATTGCACGAATGTCTATATTTTAGTTAGGTTTACGGAATATATTCTGTGCTGGGGACGCGACCGTGCGTACCATAACGTGCGGCTTTCCCCCGTATGGTCTGCGTTTTTTATCGGTGTAGTCTGATTACGGAGAGTTTCGCCATCGTTGGAATAGAAACCATTGTCACGCGATCGGATTTTGTGCCTTCACCCGGATACGGAGTAAGGTCAACAAACTTTATTTCATAGCCATAAGCGTTGATGCTATGAGGGTCAAGGCCGGTATTGAGTTCGTAAGTTTTGGCGGCTGAGCGGCCCTTCGAAACCGCAATTTTTATCTTTGCATTGCCCGCCCAGATGCATCTTGCATTGATCGGACACCGCGAATCTTCGATAACCGAAATAAACTTGACCTTTATATTTCCACGGTCAGCAGCCCTTTCCTGCCCGACGCGAAGAGTGAGCGTTTCGATTCGCTGGGTTGACGCAACTGATGTAATTCCAAATATTGCAACGATCGTAAGGATAAATATTTTCATAAGGATTCCTTCTAGATCGGCGCGGGGCGCCGTTCTGCAATGTTAGAACGGTTATCGTGTCGATGCGTTGCAGGAAAAAAGAATCACGCCGCTGCCGCCGAACCGGCATTTATTTTTTCGATGATAGCATTCGCAAATTCAGCGGTCTTGGCGTTTCCGCCGAGATCTTTTGTTATCACCGTGCCGTCCTCGAAAACACCAAGCAACGCCGTCTCAAAACGCTGGGCGGCTTCCCTTTCGCGGATATAACGGAGCATCTGGATAGCCGAAAGCATGAGCGCGGTCGGATTGGCGATGCCCTGACCGGCAATGTCGGGGGCGGAGCCGTGGACGGCTTCGAAAACGGCGCCAAGTTCGCCGATATTCGCTCCCGGAGCGAGACCGAGACCGCCGATCAGCCCTGCGCAAAGGTCGGAGACGATGTCGCCGTAGAGGTTTTCCATCACCATAATGTCAAACTGCTCGGGCCGCATCACGAGCTGCATACAGCAATTGTCGATGATCTTGTCGTCGGCCTCGATGTCGGGGAACAGCTTAGCCTGATTATAAAAACACTCGAGGAAAAGCCCATCCGACAGTTTCATGATGTTTGCTTTGTGAACAGCCGTGACTTTTTTACGTCCATTATCGCGGGCGTATTCGAATGCGTATTTCGCGATCCGCGTCGAGGCTTTTTCCGTGATGATCTTGAGCGACTCGACCACGCCGGGCACGACAATGTGTTCGAGGCCAGCGTAGAGATCCTCGGTATTTTCGCGGACGATGACGAGATCTAGTTCAGGATAACGGCATTTCACATTCGGCAGGGCCTTGACCGGACGCACGTTGGCATAAAGGTCGAGCGCCTTTCTAAGGCCTACATTTACTGACGTAAAGCCTTTGCCGATAGGCGTCATGAGCGGGCCTTTTATCGAAACCTTGTTCCGCCGCATCGCTTCGATGGAAGCCTCGGGCAGCGTTTCGCCATATTTCTCAAGCGCTTGTGCCCCTAAGATTTGCGTTTCCCATTCGATATCGACGCTGGTCGCCTCGATAACGCGTACTGTCGCCGCTGTAATCTCCGGCCCGATGCCGTCACCGGGGATAAGTGTAATAGTGTGTTTCATGCGATCCTTAAAGGCCAAAAAAAGTTCAATGCAAAACATTATACTAAATTATGGCCCATCCCCGG
>JBDSCV010000324.1:0-3666 GCA_039920905.1 Pyrinomonadaceae bacterium | reverse complement strand
CAGATTCGACGATGCTGGGGCGCACGAGAATCTTCACGATGTCGTCCTGCTGGGCGATGATCTGCTCGGCGAGCGATTTGGAATAGGTGTAAATATTCGTCCAGCCCCAATACTCGGCACGCTCGGATCCGAGTTCTGTCGTCCGCTCGCGGACCCACATTTTGCGTTCGCGGAATATGGCGGATTTGAGTTCGGCTTCGTCGTCAGGATCGCGGCCTTCTTCGATAAAGCGGCAGCGTGCAAGCTCTCGGAACTTTGCCGCCTGCACGGCATCATCGGCTTCCTGACGGGCTTGTTCGCTCAAGCGTGCACAATCCTCGACCTCTCGGTTAACGTCAAAAACGGTCCCGACAAGTTCGTCCTTTCGCGGGAAATAGCCAACGACCGGCTCATTTTCCCAGATCGGCCCCGACCGTTTGCCGGCGACAAAGCAGGTCGAAACATGCACCAGCCGCGGCTTTTTCATCATCCGGGCCATCTTGATGATGTTGTTAGACCCGACGACATTCGTCCTGAGGGCGCTTTCAAGGGGCGGATTGAACGTCACATTCCCAGCACCATTTATGATGATGTCGGTGTCACGCATTATCTTTTTCGCGTCTTTTTCGTAGAGCCCGAGGTATTCGTTACCAACATCGCCATTGACCGGAAAGACCTTCGACCTAATAAAATCCTCAAACCCGTCACCGTATTTTTCACGAAGCGGATCGAACGTTGGGCTTGTCACAATGCTCGTCCAAAAACGTGTCTTCGACTCATTCGCATCCCGCGCACGCACGGTCGCATAAACCTTTCCGACATCCGGAAAATTATGCAAAAGCATCGACAACGTAACCTTCCCCACAAAGCCCGTCCCGCCGATGAAGAAGATCTTCTTACCCTTAAATATTTCTGTTGGTGATAATTTCATAAATCTCTTTGCCGACGCCTCGAGTAGGGCTATTTCCCTTTCCCATCTTTCAGGATTGTCTGCCAATAATTGCTCTCTGACAGTCGCTTATTGAAGTCACGTCGAAACAGTTCCTTACCGGATTTATTTCGCGGCCACACAAGATCGAAGAACTGCCATGCTAGGGCTTCATTTCCCGAATAAATCAGATCTAACATTTCGCTATAAAATGTATTTGAAAAATCATTTACGTTTTCCTGAAATAGCGACTGAGTGCCATGATTTTCGTCATCCTCGCCGTAATAAGGAAAGAGACTTATTTGATTGCCAGCAACCTCTGCTTTTTTTCGCAACACAGCCAACGATGGAGCACTACGCTTCATTTGGTCGAAGGCGGGCGTAAGCTTGTTCCCTCTAAACTCTAAAATAACAGTTGGAAAGGCCGAACTAACAAAAGCGTCCGGCCAATAAGCCCATGTATTATCAGCTGTTTCAAAAAAAAGGCCCCCTTTCGGATTTTTTCCAAATGGCCACATTCCGACGTGACCGGTATTAATAGACTCGATCTGTTCAACCGTTTCGCCCAGATTTATGAAATAATTTTGATAGCAGCAATGAGTTCCGTCGGAATAATAGTCGATCATTACATCAGGAATGCCATCTCCGGATTTGTCTAACGTATTTCTTAACAAGGCAGCCTTTTGCCTCGCTTGGGCCGTCATCTTGGCCTCAAGACGATCTGGAAATGAGAACCCGATATAGTCCGCGAGACCACCGTCTGATTCCATAATCCGTTTGAGCACTCCGTTCTTCTCGAAGAGCACATAATTGGCGTCCGAGGTGGACATTATTTTAATGTTAAATCCATTGATCGTTCGACTGTCTTTCAATTTAGCCTTAGGAGGTAGATTGAACTTGTCGTTGAACTCGATAGAGATATTCTGTTTATTTTTGGTTTCCGACTCCTTTCTGTATTGAACAACTAATCTGTAAGCTCCTTCTTTTGGAGCGACGAATAATAGTGATTCGCCGTTCCAGTCGTCAGACGAAATTGATTCCAACTTCTTCGATAACGGATCAAATATTTCAACCGATAAAACTACTCCGTCGCTCACAAGCCAGTTAATTTCAGCAAATCCGTTTTCACGCAATTTTATGGTGTATGTTTGTTCTTGGCTAGGTTCTAATGAAAATGTGACGGTTTGATGCGGATTGAGTACCGGAACTGTGTCTTGTCCTGTAACGAATGACACAGCCGACATAACGGTTAGAAAAGTGCTAAGTAAAGTTTTTCGAGTTATTTTTAGCATAAATTTTACATCCTCGTTCACGAGCCTACCCGCGTTTCGCGGCAATTAGTCACGTCGTTTACGGCGTGGTCGGCGTTCGCCGATTGACCGCAAGGGCGTTTTAACGTCCATTTCACTCCGGGCTTTAGCCTTTCGCAACAATTCAACTAGTTCTTCAAGAGTTAGAGCCGGTTCCAAAAACTCCTTTGGATATGGATAAAACTCATATTTTCCTAACTGCAATTCCTGCCTCATTTCTTCACCTTCGCATTCTTCGCCTCTACAAACCCGATCGTGCGTTTCAGATATTTCGGATCTCGCATTATCTGGCTCAGCAATCCGGACACAACCCCAAATTTCTCACCGTGATAATCTGTCGTTTTCTCGAGTTCCTCAACACGGTCGGCGAGGTCTTGATAAAGTTCGAGCATTGCCCGCATTTTCACAAACGCCCGAACAACAACTATGCTGGCTTCGACAGCGGTTGGACTATTTAACACACTTGCCAACATAACTGCTCCATGTTCAGTGAAAGCAAAGGGAGCATACTTGCTGTGCCGACCACGTTTTGAATCCCCTTCGTTTAAGGTCGCAATTTGCGATCTTAAAGAACCAATGCTTTGCATCTCGTCCAATGAAAGCTCAAACATGAAGTCTTTCGGAAAGCGATTGAAATTGCGGCGGACTTGCTCTTTTAATCGCCGAGTTTCCACGCCATAAACTTCCGCCAGATCGCTATCAAGCATTACCCGTTGCCCACGAATTACAAAGATCTTTTCTTCGATCTCTCCGATATTGGTAATAGCAGAATCTTGTTTACCTCTCGCCCTCATAATTTCAACCTAGCTCATGCCGTTTAGGAACGTTTGATATCACAATCTGTGATTTCAATTTCAAGGTCACAAATTGTGACCTTAAAGAATGCTGTCCGAGATCAGCTCCACGACTACCACGGCTCGTCACCGACATCACCCGCCGTGCCTTCTATCCATTCAAGTGCCTCGGCTTCGCCTTCCGTGTCGGCGGCCTGTTCGTTATAGCTTTGAATCATCTCTTCGTCAGTTGGCCAAGCACCGGTCGAGAATATATCGCCATTAATCTTGATCTCGTCTTTCATACATCCGAACAAACTCGAATTGTCAGGCTCGTCATTCACAGTTTTTTCACCTTTACCCTTTTTCACTTTTTCACACTAATCACTCACATTACACAACCCGATGATCGGCTGGTGGAGCATTGTGATCTCGGCGTTGCGGCCCATGTAGCTGCGGCCCATCGCTATGGCTTCGGTCAGGTTGTCGGCGCGTTCCCAGCCGAGCATTTCGGGGACGTGGGCATTTTCGGCACCGGCGACGATTACGTTGCCGACGTGCTGGCGACCGTTTTCGCCCCAGTACCACATGAAAAATGGGTGCGCTCCGTGATAAGCGTTGCCGCGGCGGTACATCTCGACGTATGCCGGATTGGACGCAAATTCGCGTTCGTATT
>JBDSCV010000323.1:0-4621 GCA_039920905.1 Pyrinomonadaceae bacterium | reverse complement strand
CGCAACGACTCATCGCCGTCAGCCTCAACCAAAGCCGCCTTGAGCGCCGCGATTAACTCGTCATTCAACGCATTCCGCTTTTCGGGGCGGTTGAGCGTGAGGATCCTCACGGTCCCGATATCCTCCCGCAAAACGACTTCACTATTCACTGTTCCCTGTTCGTTATTCACTATTAAAACAGCTTCGCGGCCTTGTCGATCTCCGCAGCAAAGTTCTCAATCGTCTTCGAGACGATCACTATCTGCTCTTGTGCCTCTTTCCAGTCACGCTGCTCGATCGCCTCGCGTACGCTGGGCAGGGTTTTTACACCGTAGCCCGTGTAGAAACCCGGAGCGTAGATCTGGTGGGTGAACCAATCGCGGCGCGGCAGGCCTTCGGTGCGTGTCAACGCTCGTTCAGACTTGAACAATATCTCGTCCAGCGATTTTTGGGCGGTAGAAGTTGGCTGCTTTCCGGCTGAAGCTTTTTGATAGGCACGCGAACTTTCCTGAAGTTTTACGAGTGCATTTTGTAGAGGCGCAAAATCAAGATAAGGCACGTTATCTTTGACCTTCGGAACGATAAATGTCTCGGTCGGATCCTGCACAGATTTCCACATGCCGCTCGTGATCATATGATTCATCGTCTTCGTCCCGTCACGCATCGTGTCCGTTAGCCGTGTGATCTCGCCGACATATTGACCGACTGTATCTGCAAAGTTTGTGAATTCAAACGGCAGGGTATCGGCCTCCGCCAGCCTCAACACCGAATGGCCACAAACTTTGGCCAATGCAACACCATACACAAAACCGGGGTCACCAAAGCGATTATAGTGATCAAATGAGTCATAGATCGAGTGGTACGATCCACCGCCATCCTCGCCGCCAAAGCCAAGATTCATCGAGGCGATCCCGAGATGCTGGAGAAAAGGCGTGTAGTCAGAACCGGAACCGAGAGCACTGATCCTCAGGTCAGAACGCGAATTCGCCTCCGAACGCTGCGCCGACGTGCCGTTTACGATTTGCTGTGCCCGCGCGCGTTCCCAGACCGAGATCTTTGTTTGCGGGTCGGGAATATCATGCCCAACTTCGTTGATAAATTTCTCGAGCGTATGCGAACCGCCGATTCCGAGAAAGCCCCGTCCATTCGAATCAGTATTGATATAAACAGCCGCCTTTTGACGCAGCTCGTCGGCGTGTGTCTCGACCCATTCGGTCGAGCCGATCAGCCCCTCTTCTTCGGCGTCCCAGGCACAGTAAACGATCGTGCGTTTCGGTTTCCAACCCGTTTTGGCCAACTCGGCAATGCCACGAGCCTCTTCCATCATCGCCACTTGGCCGCTCAGCGGATCGTTGGCCCCGTTGACCCAGCCGTCATGATGATTGCCGCGAATGATCCACTCATCGGGACGTTCCGATCCCGGCATTTTTGCGATCACATCATAGATCGTTTTCATGTCCCAGTTAAATTCGAGCTTCATCCGAACGGTCGGTGTTTTTCCGCCGAAATGATAAGCGATCGGCAATGCCCCCCGCCAGGCATCGGGAACGATCGCACCGTCGAGATTTTTGAGCAGCGGCAGGGCGTCGCTGTATGAGATTGGCAAGACCGGGATCTTGGTCAATGTTTTTGCATCTTTTCGGTCGATCCGTTTTGCATCTTTTGTCGCTCCGACCCCTTTAGTCAACGGGTCGCCCGGATGTAGCGGCATATCCATAACGGAGCCGCGCTGAACACCATTTTCGTTGCGCCATGCTCCTTTTGGATAGACATCGCCCTGATAATAGCCGTCATTGCGCGGGTCGGAATAAATAATACAGCCGACCGCACCGTGTTCGGCCGCAACCTTTGGTTTGATCCCGCGCCACGATCCGCCGTAACGTGAGATTATGATCTTGCCTTTTACATCTATTCCACGCCGGTCAAGTTCCTCATAATCGGCCGGTGTTCCGTAATTTACATAGATAAGTGAACCCGTCACATCGCCGTCTATCGAATATGCATTATAGGTCGGCAGCTGCTCGTCCTGCTGACCGCTTGTCGCATCTTCTTTCAACGCCGGTTCATTTAATTTGAGCGTATATTTTTCAGGTGACGTCATCTCGACCAGCCGAGTCTTAGGCGTCGGAAACAGCACCTCAAAAGACTCGATCTGCGTATCATATCCCCACGATTTGAATTGGGCCGCGATGAATTCCGCGTTCTCTTTGTCGTATGCCGAACCCAAATGATGCGGCCTCGCGGACAAGCGTTTTAGCCAATCGCGAAGATTGTCGGGCTTTAAAAATGAATCGAATTTCGCCTCGTTGGCACGCTGGGCCTGAGACCGGTCAGTCGAAAAACCCATGAGTGAAGCATTAGTCGTCGATTGTGCGACAACTGATGCAGATAAAACGAGAGCAAATAAAATGCGGTAAAACGATCTGTACATGAAGCCTCCGAAAACAGAAATAGATTTGAGAATGGAAATATTGTAAGACAAATAGTTACAAATGAGCGAATTGTGGGGCATCTATTCGGCAAGAAACTCTCGCAAGACACCGGTAACCTCATCGCGGGCCTCTTGCTGAACCCAATGTCCGGAATTTGTAATTCGATGTTCAATGTACGGACCCGAGATCATGTCGCTGACACCCGTAACCGTTTCCGGCAGCACGGCTTTATCTTTTTCACCATAAATAAACAGGGTGGGGACGTCGATCTTCGGCGGCATTTCGTTTGAACCAAACAGCCGTTTGATAATATTTGCCCTGTAATAATTTAGCATCGCGGTTGTCGCACCGGGTTGGCTCCAGGCCTTTTTGTACTCGGCGATCTCACCGTCACTAAACACATCCGGCTCGGCGGTTGTCTCCCTCAGCGATTTTTCCAATGCCGCGAAGTCATTTTGTTTGAAAAGAAATTCTGGCAGTGCCGGGACCTGGAAAAAGAACATATACCAACTCGCCACAAATTGTTTCGCGGTCTGATTCCGCTTCCAAATCGGGATCGGCGGCACTTGCAAGGCTCCGAGTTTCCACAAAATCTCCGGCTTTTTCATCGCCAGTGCCCACGCAACTGAGGCTCCCCAGTCATGCCCGATGACCGCCGCCTTTTCTTTGCCGAAAGATTTTATTAGCCGGGCGATATCACCGACCAGGTGATCTATCGCGTAATCAGAAGTATTCGATGGCCTGCCTGAAAGATTGTAACCACGAAGGTCAGGGGCAACGACCGTATATTCGTCACTCAACGGGGCTAGCTGGTGCCGCCAAGAAAACCAAAATTCAGGGAAACCATGCAGCAATATGACGAGCTTGTCGCTGTCGCCGGCTTTTGCATAATGAAGTTTTACTTCACCCACATCGGCATAATCAAAACTTATTCTTTCATCAACGATCATATAAGCCCCAGACTGGTTGCCTCCGCATCAGAAATATCGATCATCATTCTAAGTAGAGCGGTCGAAAAGGTCTTCCCTTGCGCATCCGTCATCAAACTTCGTGTGCCGCCGCCGCCGAGCGATTCGTGGAGCAGAAAATTGAGGGCCTTGAGATTTGGCAGCTCAAAACGCTCGACGCCACCTTTTACTATCGGGCCAAAATGGGCCTTCACATTTTCAGCCGTCACCTCACGGACAAGCATCGGATAGTAATCATCTTTTAGAGCGATGAGGCCGACATTCGCCGCGTCGCCTTTGTCGCCGGAACGTGCGTGAGCGAGCTTTACCAATTGAATTTCCATACCTCGATTATAGCTCCAAACGCGTTAAATTACAGAATACTCGATCGCCGTCGCGAGAGCGTCATCAGCGATCTCGTCAACTAGTCCGAAACTCAACGCACGCCCCGCATCGATCGGTGTGGCCGTGAAGAACATCTCAAGCGCATTCGCCTGTCCGATCAGCCTGGGTAACCGCTGAGTTCCGCCCCAGCCCGTGATGATTCCGAGTCCGGCGCCCGGATGGGAAAACGTCGCATTTGCCGAAGCGATCCGATGGTTGCAGGCAAGAGCAAGATCAAGCGCTCCGCCAAAACAATATCCGTTGATCGCCGCGATGGTTATGCACGGAAGAGCGCTTATCTTCGCCATTAGCCGTTGTCCGCGAAGAGCGAATCCCTTCGCTGTGTCCGCCGTCACACCCGCAATTTCACGCAAATCCGCACCTGACGCGAAAACATCTCCAGTCCCTGTGAATATTACCGTCCAAAGATCGCCGCTAAGTCCGTAGAGAATCGCATCAAGCTGTTCGAGCACCGTCACCGAAAGCGGATTCCGAATCTCAGGCCGCGTAAAACGCACAATGTGTATCCCTGACCGATGCTCGATTTCCAGTTCGTTGGACATTCTCTACCCGGCATTCAATAATAGTTGCATGTTCCGCACAAACAAAGCTCACTCGTGGCATGGCATTCCGATCGGTGATGATGCACCCGAGGTAGTTACCGTTTTTATCGAGATCGTACCCGGCGATACGGTTAAATATGCGGTCGATAAGGAAACTGGTTATCTCAAGATCGACCGCCCGCAACAGTATGATATGGTCAAGTTTAAATGGACAGGACCCTCACGCTAACATCTTTTCTATTTGATTTGCACGCTGCTTCATTTTTGAATTTTCCAGTTTTCGCATTTTCGAGGCGTCGTTCGAACTCTGCCGGGC
>JBDSCV010000322.1:0-6307 GCA_039920905.1 Pyrinomonadaceae bacterium | reverse complement strand
ATGCGGCCTGTTTTTTAGTTTTGAAGGAAAATCGAGCGATCAATGTCAGCGGGTTTACCGACAACCACGAACCGCACATTTTTCATATACTTATTCGCAACAGCCTGCACCTCGGCGGGTGTGACCTTGCGAATACGGTCAAGGAATTCGAGCGAATTTTGCCATCCGCCGCCCATCAGTTCATACTGCGCGAGTTGGTTGGTCTGGGCGGCATTTGTCTCCTGCCCAAGATAATAGGTTGTCAAAAAGTATCCGGCCATTGCGCCGATGGCGTCATCGTCGAGGGGAATCTGCTTTAGCTTTTGTATTTCGCCAAGCATGACCTTTATTGACTCGTTTGGGTTTACCGATGATACGGAGATAGCGGCTGTATTTGCCGCGCGATTGTCCAGCGAGGCGTCCGGTGCGTAACTCAGATTTCGCTTTACCCGAACCTCCTGAAAAACCTGCTGCTGTAGAATCGTGACGGCGGCCCGCATCGCATAGTAGTCGGGATCGCGAATCGACGGAGCGGCGAATGTGCCTTTTACATAATCTGTCTGAACGGATTTTGACGTAATGTCCACGGTCGGTTTCGCAAAGATAAGTGTCGGCAGCGACGCGTCTTTATATTCCCCGCGAGGCAGATTGGCAAACGAAGCGGCGATCTGTCTCTGCAGAGCGTCCGGTTCCACATCGCCAACGATCACCAATAGCAGCCGCGACGTCTGCATCAGTTTGCGGTGATACGCAGCCAGATCGGCGGCCTTAAATCTTGTAATATTCTGGATCGTTCCTTCCGGGCCATTGAAGTATGGGTGCCCGGCGTAAATTATCTTTTCATTTGCAGATTCGAGCGAGCTTTCAGGCGAATCGGATTCGGCCCGTAATCCCGTGATGATGTTTTCGCGCACACGCTCAACATCATCGGGCGCAAATGCCGGATTAAGAGCGACATCGACAAATATCCGCCACGAATTTTCAAAACTCAATTTTGTACACGCCAAGGCGAGTGCGCTGTAATCGTAACTCGAACCAGCCGAGATGACGGTCCCGACGCGCGACGTTTCTTTTCGCAGTTTCTGTCGCGGATAAGCCCTGCTGCCCTCGGCCGCCACGTTTAATGCAAAACTCTCGATACCTGCATTTTCAGCGGTCGTGTTTTGCACACCTCCGCGAAAAAATAGACCCGCCGAGACGGTGGGCGTTCCCGGCCGCCGCTTGATCAGGACCTTCATCCCGTTAACATCAAATTCGGATATCTGGGTGGTCGTCGCCGCCGTGCTGGTCTGAGCGTGAGCAACGGAGAGCAAAGAGAACGCAAGTATCAATATCAGGAAAACCAGGAGCGTGCCGGTGCGAGTGCGTTTGTTCATCATTATTGCTTACCTCCGATAAGGTCGTCGGGCGTCAGATTTGCGATTGCCTGCTGCTCGGGCGAGATCAAGGCCAGGCCGATATGAGGTTTGTTTTGAATATATGTTTTAACGTATCGCGAAATGTCCGCCCGCGTGATGGCCCGTAGATTTTTATGATAACCGCGAAAATAGTCAATCCCCGTTGTTGACCACCAAAAACCGAGTGTGTGCCCGTATTCGCTCAGCTTTTCGCGACTGTACAGATCGTCCGCCTCGATCAGTGTTTTGGCATTTTCGAGTTCCTCGTCGGTGTAATATCCGAGTTTGTCGAACTGGGCAATCTCAGCGTAGAGAGCTTTAGCTGCCGCCTTTGCTTTTTCCGGTGTCGTCGAGAGAAGTGCCGTGATCGGGCCGACATTTCGCTGCGTGTAATAACCGATGTTGGTCCCGGCCGTCAGCTGCGAATCGACCAATGCTCGCTGGAAACGAGAATCGGGCTGCCGGATGATAAATGAAAATACATCGGCCGCGTAGGTTGCGGCGTCATCTTTACCGATTGACGGCCCCTGCCAACTGACCTGAATGGCGACGGTTTGAACATTCTGGCTAACGATCGCTCCTTCGCTTTTAGTGAGCGGCGGATGTTCGACAAGCGGAAATTTCTTAAACGGATCATCCGTCTTGGCCCAGTCGCCAAATAACTGTTCCGCCAGCGAAAAAATATTCTCCGGATTTACATCACCGGTTACGACGAGAGCGGAATTATTCGGTACGTAATAGCGCGATTGGATGAGCCGCATTTGGTCGGTTGTGGCCGCCGCCACGGTTTCGCGCGTTCCGCCCGGACTTTTTCGTGTCGGGTATTTATAAAAGAGACGGTCGAGCGATTTGCGGCCCAGATATGAGAACGGGTTGGATAATTGACGGTCGAGCTCGCCGATGACCACTTCTTTTTCGCGGCCAAATTCTTCCTCTTCAAAAACCGGAAAGCGTGCGGCGTCTTTGATAAACTTCATCGCCTGCAAGGTGTTGGGGCTCGTGGTCGTAAAATAATATTCGACCACCTCTTCCTGCGTCGTTCCGTTATTCACGATGCCAAGCTGGTCGATCTGCCCGATATAGCCCACATCTTTGATATTCGTCTTAAATTTTAACTCGCTGTCGCAATGGAGCTGTCTAAATGCCTGCGGATTGGTAAATTGAACAGCCTCACACCTGTAGATCGTCGTCGCTCGGTTCGTCTTAAAGAACATGTGCTCATATAGATGCGAAAGGCCGTTGAGCTCCGGCGGCTCGGTAAATGAGCCGTTGCGGACCGCCAACTCTATGGTGACGAGCGGCACCGACGCATCCGGTAAAACAATGATTTGCATGCCGTTGGCAAGTGTTTTAGTGACTATCGGTATCTCGTAGGCGGCCTGCGGCTTGACGGGCGCCGCAGCCGGTTTTGCGGCAATTGGACGCCGTTTCTGGGCAGGACTAACGCCTGGCAGAAATGATAATATGAGTATCAAAGAGCAAAGAAAATCTTTCACAAAACAGCTCCCCTTAAACGGTTTAATAAATTGAAAGGTAACATACGGAGATACATAAATGGAACGCGACAATTTGATGCACGGCGCACGAACGGCGTTGAACACTGATTTGGATATAAGGGCCTGGGCCGAAAATTATTTGAAGGAAAAATCACGCGTAGATAATCCGGCGATGAACGAGGAAGAGTTTGAGAAGTACTGGAAATATCACAAAGCCGAGATCATGCACGCGGGAGCGGCGGAGGCGATGGCGGCCTTTAGAGAAGACAAGAGACGGAAGACAGGAGAATAGAGCCGGGGGTCCCTTGCCACAAGCATTGAGATGATCTCTTCGTACCGAAGAAAAAGACGTTTCGCATCTTCATGATCGGCCAGTTTCCGGTCTCAAGCCACGGGTTCCGGCATAACAACATCCTCGGTATTCTTCATCATCTGGCTTATCGGTATCGCGAGAAATCCCAAGATAACGGCCGAAACTACGAGGGCAATGGTCGTCCATGTAAAGAGCTGCGGCGTTTGCTCGAGTTTTTCGGGATCGACGCTGCCGCCGACCAGTCCCGCGATCAGATTGCCGACCGACGCAGCAAGGAACCAAATTCCCATCATCTGGCCGACAAAACGGCGCGGGGCGAGTTTTGTCATTGAAGATAATCCGACGGGACTCAAAAGCAGTTCGCCAAAGGTTTGGAAAAGATAGCTAAAAGCCAGCCACCAAGCCGAGACCTTGATAAGGCCGCCTGTCGAGACAAGCATATTGGCCGGGAATATCATTATGAAAAACCCAATGGCCGCCATGAATAGACCGAGCGCAAACTTTGCCGGGGCAGAAATGCTGATATTTCTCGCACCCAGCCGCGTCCAAATAATGGCAAAAACAGGTGCAAAGAGAATGATAAAGGCCGAATTCATCGACTGGAACCAAAGCGCGGGCACCTCAAAGGAGCCAATGTGACGCTCAGTGAAATCCTTTGCAAAGAGATTGAGCGACGTTGGGGCCTGTTCGAATGCCGCCCAAAAGATCGCCGCGAAGAGGAATAAGACGCCGATAACAACCACGCGCTTTTTCTCATCGCTATTCAACTTGCCGGCAGCGAACATATAGATGAAAAACACGACCGCAACGCTAACCAATGCATAAAGCATGTAGCCGCCAACGACCTGCGGATCCAGAACAATAATGCCGCTGGCCGTCAAAATAACCATTAAGGCGATTATTGCCAGACCGACTGCGACAACAACTTTTACGCGTGTCTCGTATCCGGCCTGAATTGTCGGATCGGGGTCGCGGCTTCGTTCCGTGCCGATATTTCCAAGCGTCGTGCGTGATCGAACGGCGAACCAGATCAAACCAAACAGCATACCGACACCGGCCGCACCGAAGCCCCAGTGAAACCCGTATTTTTCACCCAGTATTCCAGTAATAAGCTGGCCAAACGTCGCTCCCAGGTTGATCCCCATATAAAAGATCGAGAAACCCGCGTCTCGCCTTTCACCGCCCTCCGGATAGAGGTCGCCGACGATCGCCGAGATATTTGGTTTGAGCAAACCGGTCCCGAGAACGATGAGGATCAGTCCAACAAAGAACATTACTTTCCCGCCGAAAAAACCGGACAGACCGATCGACAGGTGGCCGCTTGTGATCAGCACGGCCCCGTACATGATCGCCCGCCTCAGCCCAAGCAGTCGGTCGGCGATCCAGCCGCCGGGCAGCGACGAAAGATATACGCTTGCGGCGTAAATACCGACGATTGCGGCGGCTTTTGGCCGTTCGAACCCAAATCCACCGTCCATCAGCGTCGCCGTCATAAACAATATCAGCAGCGGCCTAATGCCGTAGAACGAGAACCGCTCCCACATCTCTGTCATGAAAAGAGTCGGGAGTCCTTTTGGATGGCCGAAAAACTCGCGTCCGGCTTTTGGGTTTAGATCACTTGCGCCTACGTTCATCAATATTCCCCTTTTGGTTGTTTAAATTTACGGAAGAGTTAGGCAAAATATAGCAGATATATCGAATAACCGAAAGAAAACTATGACTAAATCAGTTTTTCTAACATTTATCATCTCTGCTTTTATTGCGATTGCGGGAATACATGGCTTCGCACAGATCACGCGCAAATCTGTGTCAGCGGCTGAGGTTAACGGCACTTTCCGAATGAATTTTACGGGCAAGTTCAAGGATAATTCTAATGACATCAAGATACTTGCCCTCGGCGGCGGCAAGCTGCATATCGCAATGGACCTTGTGTATCCGTATAGATTGCAAAATCGTGAGATGATGGCAAATATGGGCCAGCTCGATGGCGAAGCTTTGATCACAGGCGATACCGCCGTTTACGACTCAAGCGAATTTGGCCCATGCAAAATAACGATAAAATTTGTCAAACCCGGCACGATCAAGGTTTCACAGGAAGGCACCGACGGCGAATGTGGATTTGGGCATAATGTGAATTCGGACGGAACGTATCGAAGAGTCAGCAGCCGAAAGCCGAAGTTTGACACTTCGAATTAGCTCTCTATGGAATTATTTCAACAACTCGGTGCCGAGATCGAAACTCTCTGGCTTGAGAAAAATTATAACGAAGAATATCTGCCGGCAATTGCGGCTGAGGCGTTAAAACGCGCCGATTTACCCTCAAAACTGACAGCGTGGGATGTGGTCGAATGGTCGTTGAAACAGCCCGAATTGCCTCCGCAACGCGATCTGCCCGGTAATTTTGGCGATCCACCGGTCACTATCTATTCGGGCAAGCGGTTTCACATAGATGTTTATTTCTGGTTTTCGGGGACGACCGCAACGCATCAGCACGGCTTTTGCGGGGCATTTCAGGTGTTACTGGGGTCGAGCATCCATAGCTGGTACGAATTTGAACGCCGCGAGGTGATAAATACATTTGCGGAAATCGGCGACATGAGCCTCAAGGTGTGCGAGATCCTCGAAACCGGAGATGTGCAGGAAATCTGGGCGGGCAGGCAGTATATTCATTCACTGTTCCACCTCGAACAGCCATCGGCAACCATTGTCGTGCGCACCGATCGCTCGCCTCTGCATCTGCCGCAATTTTCGTACGAAAAACCTAATCTGGCGATCGATCCTTTCTTTGAACAGGGTACGATGACAAAAAAGCTACAGGTAATGTCCACGCTATTCAAGGCTCAGCATCCTAACGCAGATCGTCTGGCGACGGAATTTCTCGAAGCAAGCGACCTGCAAACTTCTTTCATCATTCTCAGACAGCTTCGCAGGCTGGTCGGCTCTAACCAACTCGAACAGCTTTTCAAACTCGAAGGGCCTAAATCGCGCTTTGATAATTTTCTCGATGTTGTAAGCCGCCGACACGGAGCAAACGGTGAGATTTTCGGGCCGATATTTAAGCGTATGGATATGCTCGATTACATTGTCAACCGGCGCAGCTATGTGACCAATGCTGAACACCG
>JBDSCV010000321.1:0-6344 GCA_039920905.1 Pyrinomonadaceae bacterium | reverse complement strand
ATGAGATCGGTGACAAGCATCCGTGCCATTCGCGGGTCGGGCCGCCGGATCTTCATCACAAAATCCACGACGCTCACGGCCGATGCTTTGCCGCCAAACGAACGCAGCAACGCGACAGTTTCGTTTAGTAGCAATGACTCGGAAATTAGGTTAGGATACGGTGTCATCACCTATGAGTTTAGCAGAGTTCGCTGAGTTTATTGAGTTTGCACAGTATTTTGGGTTACGGTAGTTTAGATGGACATTTTAGATAAATTTAGAGAGACGAATGCTCTGCTTGAGGGGCATTTTATTTTGTCGAGCGGGCTTCACAGCCCGAAATATCTACAATGTGCCATAGCGTTGCAGAGTCCGAAAGACGCTGCCGTTTTTGGGCAAGCGATCGCAGAGCGGTTTGCTGGCCAGCAGATCGATACGGTGGCTTCGCCGGCGATCGGTGGATTGGTGATCGGATTTGCGACCGGACTGGCCTTGGGTGTCCGCTTTATTTGGACCGAACGGCGGGAAGGCGTGATGACCGTACGTCGCGGTTTTACACTCAAAGAAGGCGAACGAATTCTGGTCGTCGAGGATGTAATAACTACTGGCGGTTCGACGCGCGAATGTATTGCAGCGTTAGAAAGCCGTGGAGCAAAAGTAGTCGCCGCCGCGTCAATCGTTGACCGTTCGAATGGGGTGGCGGATGTTGGCGTTCCGCGAATATCGCTTATCAGTCTCCATGTGCCAGGTTATGAGCCCGATATATGCCCTCTATGCGCAGAAGGCATTGACGCCGTTAAACCCGGCAGCAGACAGCAATGAATTACAAGTTTCTTATACAATATGACGGCACCGATTTCCACGGCTGGCAGGTGCAGGAGAACGACCGAACCATTCAGGGCGAACTTGAGCGGGTGATTGGGATGATCGCGGATACAGAGGTTGCCGTAATCGGGTCGGGCCGAACGGACGCGGGCGTTCATGCCGAGGGGCAAGTTGCGAATGTTAAGCTGCCGGACGGCAAATTCACGCCAGAAAAGCTCAAACACGCGGTCAACGGCAACCTTTGGCGCGACATTAGAATAATGAAGGCCGAAAAGGCTCCCGACGAATTTCATGCCCGGTTTTCAGCCAAGCGGAAAACGTATATTTATCGTGTCGTCAATGGCCCGGTGATGTCGCCGTTCTGGCGAAGGTGTGCTCATCACGAAGCCCGGCCGTTAGATGTCGGACGAATGAACGAAACGGCCCGGTTGTTTCTTGGCGAACACGATTGGACAGCTTTTTCGGCGGCCAAGGCGGATAGTGAGAATCGCGTCCGAAACGTACTCGATTTTACCGTCGAATCCCGCTGGAACGATCAGGCACAGGGCGTGATGATCGAGTTTCGTATCACGGCTGCGGGCTTTTTGCGATACATGGTCCGCTCGATCGTTGGGACCATGCTCGAGGTCGGGCGCGGCGAAAAAGATAGTGATACAATTCAGACGGCGATCGTGACGGGTGACCGCGATCTGGCGGGAAAGACCGCTTCGGCACAGGGTTTGACGCTGTTCCGGGTCGACTACGATTAAGTAAATGCTCATTTATCACATAGTTTTACCGGACGTGTGGGCGGCGTTTGACACTGATCTTTACGAACACGCGAGCCTTGCGTCCGAGGGGTTTATCCATTGCAGCTTTGCCGACCAGCTTGACGCCGTTATCGGCCGATATTACAGCGGCGAGAAAAGCGTCGTCGTCCTTGAGATCGAGAGCGACCGGCTGATGTCGCGGATGATAAAAGAGCCGTCTACAAATCGCGAGATATATCCGCACATCTACGGGCCGATAAATCGCGATGCGATAGGTAGTTTCGCAGAAAGAGAAATAACAGGGATGAAGTAGATGCAAGATATAAAAAATTAGCTTTTCTTTATCCCCTTCATCTCCTTTATCCCTGTAAACATGATCCGATGCACGAGAATTTTGCCGGTATCGTCAAACCAAATTCCGCTGAAGCAAAGCTGCTCGCGGCGATCGATCCGGCGCGCGTTCCGCAGCATGTTGCCGTTATTATGGACGGGAACGGACGCTGGGCAAAAAAACAGGGGAAACCGCGTATTTTCGGCCATCGAGCGGGTGCGGAATCGGTCAGAGCAATCATCGACACCTGCACACGGCTTGAGGTCAAGGCCGTCACACTCTATGCGTTTTCGACAGAGAATTGGAAGCGTCCGCAGGATGAGATAATGGGTCTGATGCGAATGCTGATCCGCTACATCCGCAGCGATCTAAGGGAAGTTCACAAAAATGATATTCGCTTTCAGGCAATAGGTAACATCGCGGGGCTATACCCAGATGTTCAAAAGGAGATCGCAACCGCCGAGCAAATGACAGCCGAAAATACCGGCATGGTGATGAGCGTCGCGCTCAATTATGGCGGACGGGCTGAGATAACACAGGCCGCAATACGCGCGGCTCAGCAATTGACCGAACAAGGCAAGAGTCTCGAACGATTGACCGAGGCTGACATAAACCGCAATCTATATACAAATGGCCTGCCCGAGGTGGATCTGCTGATCCGCACTAGCGGTGAATTTCGAATATCCAATTTCCTGTTGTGGCAGCTTGCATACAGCGAGATCTACGTAACGCCGACGTTATTTCCGGATTTTCGCCTGGCGCAGGTGTTTGAGGCGATAATTGATTACCAAAAACGGGATCGGCGATTTGGCGGCGTTAAGTAAAGACGCACAGGGATAAAGGGGATAAAACGGATATATAAATCTTCTTTTCAATCCCTTTCATCTCCTTTTATCCCTGTTAAAGTTTTCTGCCACGTACACTATATGAAGACAAGAATTCTGACAGCCCTCATTGTTTTGCCGGTAATTATCGCGGCTATTATTTTACCGCTTTGGTGGCCGCAGGCGGTTTGGTTGTTTGTGGCTATCGCAGCTTTTGCTCTGGCCGCCGGGCTATTCGAATTTTATTCACTGACAAAAAAACTTGAGTTAAAAGCTGATGCGGCCATGGGCTATCTGGGAGCGGCGGCATTGTTCATAGGTTTTTTATTTGATGCGCCGGCGAAAGCCCCCGAACTGCTGATCGCGACGCTCGCGCTTGTAGTTATTGCGGTTTTGATCTCCCAGGCATTTCGATTTCAAAAAGATTTTTCTAAGATGCTGACAGGCGTTGGCGTGACTATTCTCGGCGTTCTCTACGTAGCTTTTCTGGGCGGTTTCCTGGTGGCGACCCGTGTCGGTTTTGAGAATTCGCCGCGTCTTTCTACACATCTGCTCGCCTTCTTTTTTCTCGTGATCTTTGGCTCTGACATCGGAGCGTATTTTGCGGGTCGAGCGTTTGGCAAGCACAAACTGGCACCCGCGATCTCACCCGGCAAAACCGTTGAGGGCCTTTTTTGCGGAATGCTGGCCGCTGCCGCTGCCGCTGCCGCTGCTACCTGGTGGTTCTTTCCCGAGCTTCCCTATAAATTTTCAATACCGCTAGCAGTCGTTTTGGCCGTAGTCGGCGTTCTTGGCGATCTGTGTGAGAGCGGGATGAAACGCGGGTCAAAAGCGAAGGACGCCGCCAGCATTCTGCCGGGCCACGGCGGATTTCTCGACCGGCTCGATAGTTTGCTTTTCGGAGCACCGATACTGTATTATTTTGCTCGGTTTTACTTTTAGTTTTTATGAACGCGATTCGGTTTAACGACGATATTAATTGACGGGCGAGAGTGTTAATTTTAGACGCTCCGCCTTTCGTTTATCGTAAACCGAAAGGCGTTTTTTTTGTTTTGGAACTTTTGCCCGCGGATAACGCAAATAGACGCGAATAAAGGAAAGAGATGGTCGATCTTATTTACAAAGATGAGAGCTTTAAGATCATTGGGGCATGTTTTGATGTTTATAACCACAAGGGCTTTGGATTCACAGAACCGGTTTATCAGGAGTGTCTTCAGCACGAATTTATGTTGCAGGGAATTCCGTTTATGGCTCAACCTGAATTGCCGTTGACCTACAAGGGAATTGATCTGGCGCAAAAGTTCAGGCCGGATTTCGTTTGTTATGGAAAGATCGTTGTTGAGATCAAGTCGGTTTCGTCACTTACACATGCTCATCGAGCACAGACGATTAATTATCTGCACGCTACAGGTTTTGAGCTTGGTCTGCTGATCAACTTCCGACAGTTTCCGAAGCTTGTCTATGAGCGACTTGCGTATAACAAGCGAAATCCGTCAGCGACATTGTACGAGGTGCTCGGAAACGACCTTATAGATCAATATAGATCAATAAAATTCTTATTAGCGTTTATTAGCGTTATTCGCGGGCAAAATTCCTATGTTAGACACACTTGGTAATTTGGAAAGGACGCACACCTGTGGTGAGCTTCGAGAGAGCGATGTCGGCGAGCAGGTAGTGCTGATGGGGTGGGTGGCGAAGAAACGTGATTTTGGCGTTTTTACTTTCATTGATTTGCGTGACCGCGAAGGCTTGACGCAGGTGGTTGTTAGCGAAGAAAAAGCTCCTGAGGCCCAAGAAAAGGCAAAGAACCTTCGCGGAGAATTTGTTATTGCTGTTAAAGGCGAGGTCGTTTCGCGCAGTGAGGGGACACATAATTCAAAGCTTGTGACCGGCGATATCGAGATCAAGGTTTCGGAAATTCTGATCTTGAACGATGCGAAAGTGCCGCCGTTTCAATTAGAAGTCGCCGGCAGCGAGAATCTCGCCGACGAATCGATGCGGCTTAAATACCGTTATCTCGATCTGCGCCGTCCGCAATTGCAGCACAACATCCGTATGCGAGCGAAGGCCGTTGCGAAGATACGCGAGTATTTTGACGACCGCGGCTTTATCGAGATCGAGACGCCTATTTTGCTTAAATCGACGCCGGAGGGAGCGAGGGATTTTATCGTGCCGTCCCGTATCCACGCAGGCAAGTTTTTTGCCCTGCCGCAGTCGCCGCAGATTCTCAAACAGTTGACGATGATCTCCGGCCTTGACAAGTATTACCAGATCGCCCGCTGCTTCCGCGACGAGGACCTGCGCGCCGACCGCCAGCCTGAGTTTACGCAGCTCGATATGGAAATGTCGTTTGCTAATCAGGAAATGGCATACCGGGAGATCGAAGGGATGTTTGGCCACGTTTTCAAGCTGATAAACGTTGACCTGCCCACCCAATGGCCGCGAATGACCTATACCGAAGCGATGCGTCGATACGGCTCGGACAAGCCGGACCTGCGTTTCGAGATGGAACTCACCGATCTGAGCGACAATTTACGCGATACGGATTTCGCCCCGTTCGCATCGACGCTTGAGGCCAAAGGGGAAATAAAATGCTTGGTGGCAAAGGGCAAAGCCGACTATTCGCGTAAACAGCTCGATGAACTGCAGGATTTTGCGAAACGATACGGCGCGGGTGCGTTGGCGTGGATAAAGGTCGGCGAGCCTGAGGTCAGAACCGGGAGCGATAGCGACTGGGTTCTTACATCGTCGCTGCTGAAGGTTTTAGGCGAGGCGAAGATCGCAGAGCTTGCATTTGCCGCACGAGCCGAAAAGGGCGCCCTAGTCCTCATCGTCGCGGGTCGGAAATCGGTTGTCGCGGCTTCGCTTGGAGCGTTGCGCGTCGAAATTGCGAAACGTGAAAATTTGATCGACCGTTCGGCCTATAAACCGCTGATCGTCACCGAATTCCCGATGTTCGAGTACGACGAAGAGAGCGACCGATACGATGCGGCACATCATCCATTTACGTCGCCGATGGACGAAGACCTTGAGCTTTTCAAAACTGCGGTCAATGACGAAAGCCAGCATCATTTGTTGGGTCAGGTCCGTGCAAAGGCTTACGACGCGGTCATCAATGGCTACGAATGTGCAGGCGGGTCGATCCGTATTCATCAGAAAGAGATACAGTCGTTAAACTTCAAAGCGATCGGGCTGACGTCTGAAATGGCACGCGAACGGTTCGGATTTTTCCTCGACGCTCTCGAATACGGCACGCCGCCGCACGGAGGCTTCGCCGCCGGTGTCGAACGAACCTGCATGATCCTTTGCGGTACCGAAAACATCCGCGACGTCATGACGTTTCCGAAAACCGCCTCAGCACAGGACCTGATGATGGACTCGCCGGGCGAGGTGGACGGATCGCAATTGAAAGAGTTGGGGATAAAGGTGTCAGAACCGCCTGCGTAAGCGGGCCGCAAACACGTGAAAATCAATCGAGAATGGTAAACCAAGGTCGTTTCGCCCGCTTATGCAGGCGGTTCTGCCTTTTGTTGAACTAATCCGCTCAAAATATCGTAAAATTTGCAGAGATGCCGACAAAGTACGATACAAATCCACTTGACCCGGATTTTCCGGAGAAGATCAAGGCCGAGGCCG
>JBDSCV010000320.1:0-5905 GCA_039920905.1 Pyrinomonadaceae bacterium | reverse complement strand
CAGCAACCGGCGAATACGTATCCGTAACGAGGGCATTTTTATCCAGTCCGTTCAGAATACCTTTGTCCCCAACTTGGCCTCCTGATTCTGCATAGAAAGGCGTTTGATCAAGCACAATGGAACCGCTTGAACCAAGTGGCAAGCTCTCAACTTCCTTCTCACCCTCGAGCATGCCGACGATCTTTGCTCCATCAATCTGCGTCGTATCGTATCCGTGAAACTGATTTGCCCCGACCTTAGCGAGTAAAGCCGCATAAAATGGGGACTCTTCACCCTTCCGCTCGGTCTTACCGATACCATTTTGACGCTGCAAAAAAGCCAAAGCTATATCGAATGAATCGTTGAAATAATCCTCGTCAATCTCGATACCCAGCTTTTGGAGGTGCACTCGAATCAAATCTTTTGCTGTTCCGAACGTGTCATAATTCTTAGCAAGGTCCTTAAAATTCAAATATTGCTCGGAAGCTGCACCCGAGAATACAGAATCGAGGTAATTCAAGAATGAAAGGGAATCATCGTCGTCGAAAAGTCGTTCAGCTAATTCCTTATCCTCATTTGAACCTTCGTCGCGTAGAACTAGATAGAGTGCCGTGGAAAACTCTCCAAGACCAAAGCCACCGTCGGGAAAATTAATTTGTTGTTTGGTAAGAACTTTCTTAATCATTGGCAAGACAAGATAAGGAGGTACTCTCATTTTTTGCACTAGACGCGCTAATTTTTCGTGTGTGCTGCCAAAACCAAAGTGCTTTTCATGCACCTCTTTTAATAAATCAATTTCTTGGTTTCTGTCTTCAGTAGTGGAATCAAAATTCCAAATGATGTTACTGACTTTCTTCTCAATAGAAATCAGGTCAGTTGTTTCCTCTTCTAAGCGTCTCAGCCCTGTAGAAAGTGTGTTGCCAAACCGCTCTTCCTCGATCCGCACCATTTTGCTGATGAAATCACGCTGGGTTTCGAGTTCGGGATAGGCGCCGTTCATCTCGGAGACAACGAAATCGCAGACTTTGTAGAAGAAGGCGTCGGTTAGACCGAGGTGTTCGCGGCCGTGGTAGATGGCGCGGCGCATTATCTTGCGCAGGACGTAATTGCGTCCCTCGTTGCCGGGCAGGATGCCGTCGGCGATGGCAAACGCCGTCGATCTTGCATGGTCGGCTATCACGCGGCAGGCAAATTGTTGTGGATCGGGCAATTCCTCGTAAACAGTCATCGTCTAGATAATATATCAGGAATTGAGGCGGAAACACGACCGGAAGGGAGTGTGCTTTCAAGTTGGCCAAACTGTTTTCTACAACATAAAAACATCTTGACGTTTTAACGCTTTGAGGTTACTATTTCTCTATGGCTGTTGAATTGAAACGAGCAACGATCTATTTTGAACCGGAATTACATCGCGCAGTGCGTTTGAAATCGGTTCATACCAACCGGACCATTTCTGATATTGTTAATGATTCTCTTCGGTCTGCACTGAGCGAAGATCAGGAGGATCTCGACGCATTTGAAACCCGAGCGTCCGAACCCGTCATTTCTTACGAAGCACTCCTGGCAAAACTAAAAGGCGATGGCAAAATATGAGGTCGCATTCAAACGGTCGGTGTATAAAGACCTGCGGCCGATTCCAAACCCGGATGTAAAACGCATCCTTTCCCGAATTAGAGATTTAGCCGAAGATCCACGTCCGATGGGCTGCGAAAAACTATCCGGTCAGGAACGGTATCGCGTTCGGCAAAGCGTTTCCCGGATCATCTACGCTATCGAAGACAACCGGCTTATCGTGACCGCTGTTAAAATTGCACACCGAAGTACTGTTTACGAACGTTAATGCGATAACAAAGCCTTACCTTTCTTGATCACATTCTCAACCGTAAACCCATAATCCCGAAACACATCCTCGGCCGGTGCGGATGCTCCGAAACGGTCGACCGCGAGGCAATCGCCCACATCACCGACGTATTTTGACCAACCCAATGAGACGCCGGCCTCGATCGAGAGGCGCGCCCGTACATTGGGCGGCAGAACCGCGTCCTTGTATTTCTGCGTCTGTGCGTCGAAGAATTCCCAGCAGGGCATCGAGACGACGCGGGTTGGGGTGCCTTCGGCGATAAGGCGCTCACGGGCATCCATTGCGAGGCCGACTTCGGAACCGGTGGCGATCAGGATCAGTTTTGGAGTTGTAGGTTTTCCGCCTTTCGTTTCCGCTTCGGCGAGGATATATGCGCCTTTGTGCAGACCTTTCGCGTCAGCGTATTTATTACGGTCAATGAGAGCGACCTTTTGCCGCGACAGAGCGAAAGCGGTCGGTGCGTGCTGACGTTTGATCGCGGCACGCCAGGCTTCGCGGGTTTCGTGGGCGTCGCATGGGCGGATCACGGCGAGATTTGGTATCGCACGCATGGCGGCGAGATGTTCGACCGACTGGTGTGTTGGGCCGTCTTCGCCAAGGCCGATCGAGTCGTGCGTAAAGACAAATATCGTCTGAATATTCGACAACGCCGCCAGCCGAACCGCCGGACGCATATAGTCCGAAAACGTTTGAAACGTCCCGCCAAATGGTATCAGGCTGCCGTAAAGAGCCATGCCGTTCATCGCCGAACCCATAGCATGTTCGCGGATTCCGTAGTGGATATTGCGATTCTGATAATTGCCAAACTGAATATCAGCCGACGAATTGATGTAGGTATTGTTCGACGGTTTTAGATCAGCCGAACCGCCGACGAGCCCCGGCAGGGCGTCTGCTATCGCGTTGATCACATCACCGCTGTAGGCCCGCGTCGCTTTTGCCTCGACGCCGTCAAATTTTGGCAGAGACCTTTCCCAGCCTTCGGGCAGTTCGCCGGTTCTGATATCGTGAAAGGCTTTTCCGATCTCGGGAAACGCTTTCTCATACTTTTTCACCATCGCGTCCCAGTCTTTTTCTAGATTTGCTCCCGCTTTTATCGCCAGGCGAAAGTGCGTGAGCGCTTCTTTTGGAATATAAAACTGCTTATCCTCTGGCCAGTCAAGATTGCGTTTTGTTTCTTTCACGGCCTCATCTCCCGGAGCGTCGGAGTGAGCTTTGCTCGTTCCCGCCTTTGGCATTCCGAAACCGATGACCGTGTGAACGCGCATCAGCGATGGTTGGTCTTTGACTTTTTGAGCGGCTTTTATCGCCTTTTCAATAGCTTTGAGATCGTTGCCGTCGGCAACTTCCAAAACGTGCCAGCCCGCCGCTTCGAAGCGTTTTGTCCGGTCCTCAGTAAACGCCAGATCGGTCGATCCGTCGATCGTGATCTGGTTGTCGTCATAGAGATATATCAGATTGCCAAGTTTCAGATGCCCCGCAAGCGAAGCTGCCTCATAGCTGACACCTTCCATCAGATCGCCGTCCGAGCATATGCAGTAAATAAAATTATCGACGACGGGAAAACCTTTTTTATTAAACTGAGCTGCCAGGTGCGCCTCCGCAATGCCCATACCGACACCATTTGCAAAACCCTGTCCCAACGGCCCCGTCGTTATCTCTACCCCGGGCGTCAGCATATTCTCAGGATGTCCCGGTGTTTTTGAATGAAGCTGACGAAACCGCTTCAATTCATCAAGCGGCAGATCGTAACCCGTCAGATGCAGCAGCGAATAGATCAGCATCGAACCATGCCCCGCCGACAATAAAAAGCGGTCGCGGCCGAACCACTTCGGATTTTTCGGATTGTGCCGCAAAAACTTGGCCCACAACACATACGCCGCCGGAGCCATCCCAAGCGGCAACCCCGGATGCCCGGAGTTTGCTTTCTGAACAGCATCGAGCGAGAGGGTGCGAATTGTATTGATACAAAGCTGGTCGAGGTTGGTATTAGTGGTTGTCATTAGCGATTTTTCAAAAAAAGATCTGATTAGGATTCGATACTCTCTATTTTGCCAATACTTTCGAGGGCAAGCAAAACCGCCCCGCGGGAAGATGACTCCGATGCATCATTCAACGACAGATCGTGTCCCAGAACGTCAGCAATGATCTGGGTCCAAAGGGGCGATTCGCGCAAGGCCCCGCCGGATGCGACCATCTCTTCGATCTTTACGACCAAGTCTAGCTGCTTATATATCCCGGTAAATTGGTAGGCGACCGCTTCGAGAGCGGCCTGTAAAATATCGACCGCATCATGTGACGAGGTGAGACCGAGGATAGCTCCGGTGGCCGATTCGTTATAGCCTGTACTGCGTTCACCGGCTAGAAACGGCAGGAATGTGAGGCCGTGAGCGCCTGTTGGCCGTTTTGCGATCAGCTCTTCGACGTTTTTTGGCAGCCTTAGATTTGTCGTAAGCCAGGCGTACAGGTTGCCGCCGTCCGACAGGGCGCCGCCGATGATGACCCTTTTTCGGTCGATGCGGTAACACCATAAACCATCCGGTATATATTTCGGCGGTTCGTCTGAATAAGCGACACGCATCGCGCCAGAGGTACCCACCATTAGTGCGGCTTTTGATCTTGTGACGCATCCGGCACCGATATTATCGGCGGCCCCGTCGGCGATTGCGGGAAACCATTGTGCTTTTGAGAGACGCGGCCAGCATTTTGAGTATTTTTTGTTGAGGCAGAATGTGTCGGCATCGGTATCGACAATATGCGGCAGACTCGACGGCTTAGCCTTTAGAAATTTCATCAATTCGCTGTCCCAAACGCACCTTCGAATATCGAAAATTCCTGTGCCAGACGCCATCGAGACACTTGTCGCGGCATCGCCAAAGAGTTTTAGAAAAACATAGTCGCTAAATGAGAGCCACCTATCGGTTTTGGCAAAGATATCAGGGAAATCTTTGCGTAGCCAGAGCAGTTTCGCGGGCCAGAAACTCGAATGAAAACGCGCTCCGGTCCGATTGTGAGTTTCGGTTTCGTCAAATTTCTTTCGCAAAACTTCAGTATATTTCCGGCTCCGTGTGTCCGCCCAGCCGAAAACCTTCGTGGTAGGTTTTCCGTTTGAATCTACGCCCACGAGACTGTGCCAGAAAGAGCATGAAGCGACGTAGTCGATCTCGCCTTTTAGTTTTCGGGTTTTTTTGAGAACAGCGTCTATGGCAGCGGCCACCTGAGCGAGGGCTTCGTCGGCGTCGATCTCCGCGCCGCCGTCCGCGGTCGTAATTAGAGTACGTTCGATCTTTGCGAAGGCGCGCTTGATGGGTTGGGCCTTTGCGTCATACAACGACGTGCGAACGCTCGACGTGCCGATGTCCAGAGCTAAAATAAATGATTGGTCCAAAATTGTGATTAACGCGACACGCGATCAGCCTATTAGCTGAAAGTTTTTTTCAACCACCAACGCATCCCGACAAAGAGAAAGCGGTAGTCTTTCATAAACTCAGGCGGCTTGGCTTCGAAATAGTGCCCGATAAATTGAAGTATCCAGCCAACCACAAACAGGCCGAGGGCGATACGCCACGCTCCCGCGACAAAAAACGAGACCGGAATCAGCAGCAGCGACAGTGCGATCATCGGTATGCCAAACTGGTGCGTCAATTTATTTATCGGGTGCTGATGACTTTCAGAATATTCGTCGATCCATTCGTCCCAAGTTCTTCCGCCCATCATATAATTTTCTCCTATCGGGATTTTCGATTATCTTACACCAATTTTAACGCCGATGCAGTATTTCGAGATGCAGAGCGTCGCCCAGTTCCCGAGTTTCCTCAACTTCAAATTCATCAAGAAAATTTGTGGGCATAAATGTGTCCGCATCTTCGATCACAAGTGGAACCTCGGTCACAAACCATTTATCTATCACATCGGCGAAATTCTTAAATACTTCGGCGCCGCCGATGATAAATACATCGCGGTTCAGATATTTGGCAAGCTCGAGGACTTCACTCTTACTGCTGAGTTTCATTACGTCCGGCGGAGCCTCAACCTTACCCGAACGGCTGAGCACAATATTTAGTCGAT
>JBDSCV010000319.1:0-15665 GCA_039920905.1 Pyrinomonadaceae bacterium | reverse complement strand
CCACTCTCGCACCTCTCCGCGAACGTTAGATTCTAACGGTTTAGGGCTGTGGTTTTCAAGTTGAGGTATAAATTGGCCACCGATTATCACGGATCGGACGGATAAACAAAACGTTCTTAATCTGTGGTGATCTGTGAGATCGGCGGCAAATTTCGACGGATCTTGAAAAAATCCTGCATCAAGCTGCGGCATTTGTCGGCGAGAATGCCAGGGGTGATTTTCAGGCGGTGGTTAAGTTTCTTGCTGTCGCAGAGCCGGAAATGTGTGCGGACGGCCCCAAAACGTTCGTCGTGAGCGCCAAAAACAAGGCGTTCGACGCGTGCATTTACAAGTGCACCGGCGCACATCGCGCACGGTTCGAGTGTAGAATACATTGTCGTGCCGGTCAGCCGGTAATTACCCGTGCGAAGTGCCGCTGTGCGGAGCGCGAGTATCTCGGCGTGGGCAGTTGGATCGTTATTTTTAATCGTGCGATTTGAGGTCGCAGCGAGTATTTTGCCATCACTATCGACGAGGACGGCTCCGACCGGGACCTCGCCTAGTTTTTCGGCCTCGCGGGCGACTCGGATCGCCTGCCACATCCATTTTTCATCAGTTTCTGTCATCGCTAAAGAGTTTAGCCGAAAGGCGTTATTCTTGCATCCGCAAGGCTAAAATGTAAAAATCGTGTTGTAAGATTTTCTTGCCCTTCGAGAGCTTCGGACGCAACTAACGCTATGAACGACGAGGTTCGCACCGGAACCCAATCTTTCGACGATATTCACATTACAAATGTGCCGCAGTCGTTTCGCGCCTTTGCCGAGGAGGTCCACAAACGCAGCCAAAAGCCGCCAACAATGCCCGTCAACATTGCGCAAAAACTCCTTCCTGCCGAGTTTAACATGGCGATGGCACATTTTTACCGGGGTGAAGTGCAGCGGTCAAACGTGTGGCGCGGACGGCTTGATGCGACGACGAATTGGGCGGTAATTACCGCAGGTGCGACACTTTCTTTTGTGTTTAGCTCGCCTGATAACCCGCATTTTGCGATTCCCATCAATACGCTGCTGGTCTCAATATTTTTGTTTATGGAGGCACGGCGATACCGATATTACGAGGTTTGGGCCAACCGTGTTCGCGTGCTCGAAACCGGATATTTTGCCCCAATGCTTTCACACCGCACCATTCCCCCTGATAAGGAATGGGCCGAGCACATTGCCGCCGACCTAATAAGCCCTCACTTTACGATCAGCGAATGGGAAGCGGTGGGCCGGCGTCTGCGGTCAAATTACCTTTGGATATTTATCCTGCTTTCGCTCTGCTGGACGCTCAAGATATATATTCATCCGTCTCCGATACCTGTCGCGACCGAGGCGGATAAGAAAGTTTTTTGGGACATTGTTTTTCAGCGGGCGCAGGTAGGGCTCGCCCCAGGCTGGCTGGTCATCACGGCAGGTGCGGTTTTTAATCTGGTCATCATTTTTGTGGCCTTTAGCACACTGAAACTAAAAGACGCATCGAGCGAGGTGCTGCCGCTTGAGAGTTTTGAATGGCACCCGCTCAAGCAGGTGTCGGATTGGGCCGAGAGCAACCTTAAGCGGCGAAATACGATCCGGCGTTCGAAGAAAGCCCGGCAGCGTATGCGTTCGATACATAAGACGGAGAGTTGAAAAGGGGGAAAAGTGAAAAGCGACATCCGACTCAATTCTAACTTTTTTCACTCTTACACTTTTTCACTTGTACACCAAACAAATAGCAAGGAGCAAACGTAATTATGCCAATTGATCTCGGAGAGCGGGGACAAGCGCTTGAAAATGAGTATTTTCAGCGCAAGGAAAAAGAACTTATCGCCAAGATGAGGGCGAAGCTCGATGGCGAAAGCGCTAAGAGCCTCGAAATAAAATGCCCGAAATGCGACGGGACCTTGATCGAAACAGATTTTGAAAATATCAAGATCGACGTTTGCGATAAATGCTCAGGCGTCTGGCTCGACGCGGGAGAACTGACGCAGATCGTTGATAAAGAAGATGAGAGCGGGTGGTTTGGGAAGATATTTGGGTAGCAATATGAAAAAAGGTTTTTTACTGCTTGTATTGCTCATCGCAGTTTCTTCGACTGCAAATTTACAGACCATTTCGGGCTTGCCGGTGCAAGCTCCTCGGATAGATTCACTGTTCCCGCGGTTTGAATCCAGGGAACTGGATAGCAAATTAATGGGGCGTAAGATGCCTTACCGCGTCGTATTTCCGTCGGGTTACAGTAGTCGAAATGAAACTCCGCCTTTTCCGGTAGTTTACCTTCTGCACGGCCTGACCGGTCATCATACAAATTGGATCGACAAGACGAAACTTGTTGATTCCGCGTCTAAACATAATTTCATAATCGTCACGCCCGAAGGCGATAACGGTTGGTACACCGACAGCGTCTCGACGCCCAATGACAGATACGAGAGCTATATCATTAAAGAGTTGATCCCGGAGATCGACAAGACATTTCGAACGGCCGCCGATCGCGATCATCGCATGATCGCCGGTCTCTCAATGGGCGGATATGGTTCACTCAAATTTGGAATGAAATATCCTGAGATGTTCTCGCTCATCGGCTCTTTCAGCGGGGCGCTTGGGGCGGCTTCGTTTAGCGAAAAGAATGCGGGGCTGATCGGAAAGGGAATAGACGCGATCTATGGCCCTGACGACAGCGACACACGTAAAGCCAATGACATATTTAAACTTGTCCGCGACCTGACAGCGGACCGGCAGAAGTCCCTTCCTTTTATTTACCAGTCATGTGGCACAGAGGATTTCCTAATACAAAATAACCGCGACTTCTTATCGTTATTGAACGAAAAGAAAATTCCGCACGAATACCGCGAGCATCCGGGAATCCACGACTGGGTGTTCTGGGACGATCAGGTGCGAGAATTTCTCGATCTGGCCGATAGACGAGTGAAGAAATAAGGCAGTTCACCGTGCTTATCTGTGGTTAAATTCTTATTTCTTCCCTCAGCGTCTCCGCGTCTCTGCGGTAAAATCAAACCATGCTCAATTTTGCCATTGAAACCGCCCGTGACGCTGGGCAGCTGCTTCTCGAAAAATTTGACCGTAATATCCAGATCTCGAAAAAAGGCGATATAAATCTCGTCACTGAGGCCGATCTGGCGAGCGAAGCTCTCATCATCGAACGCATTAAATCGTACTATCCCAAACACTCGATCCTTGCCGAGGAATCTGGCAACGCCGTTATTATCGGCGGCGAAAATACCTGGAAATGGATAATCGATCCGCTCGACGGCACCACAAATTATGCACACGGCTATCCGTGTTTTTGTGTCACCCTTGCGCTTGAGCACGACGGTGAGATCGTCATCGGGGTAACCTTTGACCCAACTCGAAACGAGCTTTTTGCCGCCGAACGGGGCGGTGGAGCAAGCCTTAATAACAAACCGATACGCGTCTCTGCCACCGAGGACCTCAGTGAAGCACTGATCGTCACCGGCTTTCCATACGATTTTAAACGCCGCGAAGATTTTGCCCGGCATTTGACACAGTTTTTGCTCAAATCACGCGGCGTCAGACGCGACGGTTCGGCTGCGATCGACATGGCGTATGTCGCCTGTGGCCGGTTTGACGGCATGTGGGAAGAGGGGCTGAACCCGTGGGACATGGCCGCCGGCGTATTGCTGATCGAAGAAGCCGGCGGACACGTCAGCGGGTACGACAATTCCGAATTCAGCATCTACGCTCCGCCGATGGTCGCGGATAACGGCCTGATCCACTTGGAAATGCTCGACGTTCTTAAGTAACCCCTTCCAACCTTTCCCGATATTTCCGCGTGTGCTAACCTTAAATTTTAGTTAATTTATTCATTATGTCTTGGTTTCGCAGAGACAAGCCGAATATCGAAGAACAGGAAGATGACGAGGAGCAAACCGTCATAACGGAAGGCATTTTCGTCAAATGTCCCGAGTGTGACAGTGCTTTATATAAGCGTGAACTGACGGATTCGCACGAAGTTTGTACACATTGCGGCTACCATTTTCGCTACTCGGCGGTTGCCCGTCTGAAGGATCTTTTCGACGATTCGCGGTACGAAAAACTGGACGAAGAAGTAACGTCCGGCGACCCTCTCAATTTTACCGATTCCAAACCATATAAGGTCCGAATCGAACAGGCCAAAGAAGTTTCCGGCCTGCCCGAGGCGATTGTTACCGGTAAAGGAATGTGCGGCGGATATCTGACGTTTGCAGGTGCGATGGATATGTCGTTTATCGGCGGCTCGATGGGCTCGGCGGTCGGCGAAAAGATAACGCGTCTGATCGAACGAGCGGTCGAGGAACGCGGTGCTGTTATTATCTTTTCCGCATCCGGCGGAGCCCGTATGCAGGAAGGCACACTCAGCCTGATGCAAATGGGCAAAATATCGGCGGCTCTGTCGCGGCTGCACGATGCGCGTCTGCCATTCATCTCCGTCCTGACCGACCCGACCACGGGCGGCGTCACCGCCAGTTTTGCTATGCTCGGCGACGTGATCCTCGCCGAACCAAAGGCACTGATCGGCTTCGCCGGACCTCGCGTCATCGAACAAACCATCCGCCAAAAACTCCCGAAGGGCTTTCAGCGCAGCGAATTTTTACTCGAACACGGCATGGTCGATATGGTCGTTGACCGCCGCGAAATACGCGACACCATCATCCGAATGCTTGATTTTATGATGAATAAAGAGATCGCCGCCTGACACAAAATGTCTTTCAAATTATGCAAAGATGATCTAAAATCTTGAATATGAGTCTGTCTGAAGTATTAGAAGCAGTTCGAATATTGTCTCCAAAAGAGCAGGATCAAGTTCGTGAATTATTGGATCAAATTGACCATTCCCGCATGGGTCGATTCCGAACCTTGCGCGGTTCGGCAAAAGACGAATCTTTCGCAGTATTAGAAATCGAAGATTTTAAGAATGAGCGCCGCAAGATTTGGAAAGGGTTTACTGAGTAATGTATTAGGTCTATGTCAAGCATCGTTGCCGATACTCACATCGTCGCCTGGTTGTTGAATGAACCCTCCAAACTTTCGTCGGACGCCGATGCGGCTCTTGCAAATGCGGTCGCCGGCGTAAATGACAAGATATTTGTTTCGGCAATTTCACTTGTCGAATTACACTACCTGATAGAAAAACACAGAGTCTCGCCATCCGTTCTGGACGCGCTGCTTTCCGAACTCAAAAATTCGAATTCAATATTTGAAATTGTTCCTCTCGATTTTTCCATAGCTGTTAATCTCACAAAAATCTCACGCTCAGATGTCTCCGATATGCCGGATCGCATAATCGCTGTCACGGCTTTGCTTCTGCAACTTCCGCTGGTTACCGCAGATAAGGCGATACGGGCCAGCGGCCTTTTGGTGATCTGGTAATGAATTACTCAGATTCAGTCAAATATTTGCTTTCTCTCGGCAACGAAGTTTCTGCGATGAAGCTGGGCCTTGATAATGTCCGCAAGCTGCTGACTGCTCTTGGCGATCCGCAGAATAATTACATAAAAGTGCAGGTCGCTGGGACGAACGGGAAAGGATCGGTGTGTGCGTTTTTGGATTCGATCTGTAACTCGTCGGGCATCAAAACAGGCACATTTACGTCGCCGCATCTTGTTTCGATGACTGAGCGGATCAGGATAAATGGAAGCGACATCAGCGAGGAGGATTTCGCTCGTCATGCTACGCTGGTGCGCGAGACGGCTGAGAATTTGTTGGCGAAAGGCGCTTTAGAATATCGACCAACATTTTTCGAGCAGATCACGGCTATAGCTCTTGTTGCTTTTTCCGAGTCAAAAGTCGAACTTGCCATCCTCGAAACCGGCCTCGGCGGACGGCTCGATGCGACGACCGCAACGAATGCCGAGATTGCCGCAATAACACGAATAGACCTCGACCATCAGGAATATCTCGGCAATACGATCGAAGATATAGCTGCGGAAAAGGCGGCAATCATTCAAGCGGGATCGACAGTCGTGATCGGAGAACAAGATCTAGAACCCAAAAAAGTGATTGATGCCCGACTCGATAGATTTGGAATCGTTGCTGGAATGGCGGAGCGGGTCACTACCACCTGCGGTAGCGGGTGGTTGAAGTTTGCGACCGAAAAAGCTGAATATGAAGTCACAGAATTAGGGTTGAAAGGGCAGCATCAAATCGAAAATGCAAAAGTAGTAATTCGGCTTGTGGAAATTCTGCAAGGTCGTTTTGGAATAACGTCGGAAAACATCATCGTCGGCCTCGCAAACGCACGTCATCCCGGACGCCTCGAATATCTTGGTCAATACTTGTTTGACGGTGCCCATAATATCGGAGGAGCCACGGCTCTTGCGACGTATCTTCGCGAATTCGAGCCGAGGCCGATCACGCTGGTATTCGGGGCGATGCGGGGCAAGGATGTCCAAGATATCGCTTCGATATTGTGGCCGCTTGCAAAATCCATTGTGCTAACACAGCCCGACAATTCGCGTTCGATGCGTGCTGTCGAACTGGCCAAAATGGCTCCACTAAATGTTGATCGAGGCCGAATCACTTTGACCGAATCCGTGGGCGAGGCATTGAAAAAAGCGGAGAAACTTGCAGATGCAAACGCGATCATCATGATAACCGGTTCGCTCTATCTAGTTGGCGAGGCGAAAGGAATTCTGAAATCTCAAATTTGAGATTTAAGATTCCGAATCTAAGATAGTATGTATGCACAAATTAGTCTTAATACGCCACGGCGAGAGTCGGTGGAACAAAGAAAATCGCTTTACAGGCTGGAAGGATGTTGACCTTTCGAAAAAAGGCGTCACGGAGGCCCACGCAGCCGGTAAGTTATTGAAGACAGAAGGATTTACGTTCGATGAGGCGTACACGTCGGTGCTCAAACGTGCGATACGCACCCTTTGGATCATCCTCGACGAACTCGATGAAATGTGGATCCCGGAAACGAAATCGTGGCTGCTAAACGAGCGGCATTATGGTGCGTTGCAGGGGCAGGACAAAGCCGAGACCACCGCTCAGTTTGGCGAGGAGCAGGTTCTGGTCTGGCGACGGAGCTATAACATTCCGCCAGGGCTGCTTGAGGAAGGTGATGAGCGTTATTTAGGTAATGACGCGAGATATTGCGGGATCGAAAAGGGGAAGTTTCCGGGGACGGAATGTTTGAAAGATACCGTTGAGCGTGTCGTGCCGTTCTGGGAAAACGAGATCGCACCAAAGATAAAAGCCGGAAAACGCCTGATCGTCGCGGCCCATGGCAACAGCCTTCGAGCGCTCGTCAAACATCTCGACGGCATTGCCGATGATGAAATTGTTAACCTCAACATTCCGACCGGCGTCCCACTTGTCTATGAACTCGACGAGAACCTAAAATCGCTAAAAAGCTACTACCTCGGCGATGCTGATGCGATCAAAGCCGCGCAAAATGCGGTCGCAAATCAAGGAAAAGCCAAGTAGCTTTATGTGGCAAAAAGCCCTCTTTGTTTTACTAATAATATTCTGTTTGACCCCATACGGCTCCGCCCCCCTTGCTTTGGCGCTCGGCCTTGCTTTGGCGTTCACGATCGGATCGCCGTTCCCGTTTTTAAGCGGAAAGCCGACAAAATATTTGCTGCAAACATCGGTCGTTCTGCTTGGATTTGGAATGGATCTGGGAGCTGTCTACCGGGCTGGTAAGGACGGCATTTTGTTTACGATAGCGACAATATTTGGAACGCTTATTCTCGGATATTTTGTCGGCAAAGTGTTGAATGTTAAGGCGAAAATATCGACATTGATCTCGTCCGGCACAGCCATTTGCGGCGGCAGCGCGATTGCCGCCGTCGCACCGGCGATAAACGCTGAGTTTGACGAGATGTCGGTTTCGCTCGGAACGGTTTTTGTGCTTAACTCCGTGGCCTTATTTCTGTTCCCGCTTATTGGCCATACCCTAACTCTCTCGCAGCAACAATTCGGCGTTTGGTCGGCGATCGCGATCCACGACACCAGCTCCGTAGTCGGTGCGGCGGGGACATACGGGGCCGAGGCTCTGGCCATCGCAACGACCGTCAAACTCGCCCGTGCGTTATGGATCGCTCCTGTGGCTTTGTTGTTTGCGTATATCTATCGCGATAAGTCGAGAGTTGTTAGTCAGGAGTCTGGAGTCGGGGAAACGACGGGGGAACAAAAACAAAAAGCAACAAAGGAACGTCCAAAGTCCGTCGTTCCCTGGTTTATTTTCCTTTTCCTGCTTGCGACTGCCATCCGCAGCTATACTCCATCGATCATTTTCCCAAGCGTTTTTGATGCAATTGTAAATCTAGCAAAAGCTGGTATGGTCGTCACGCTTTTTTTGATCGGAGCCAGCCTTTCGCGTGAAACGCTGCGAAGCGTCGGTGTAAGGCCGCTCATCCAGGGCGTATTTCTCTGGATAGTGATCTCTGTCGTCTCGCTATGGGCGGTACTCAATCTGCTATAATCGCGGTATGCAATCGCAAGAAACTGATGTCACAGTCAAAATAAAATCAACGCGCGGCGTCGTCAACCCTTCACTCGTCCGATGGATCGCGTTTGTCGTGATCACCGTTTCGCTGGTCGTTTGCACCGTTCTCTGCATTCTCGCCATCTGGAAATTTACCGAATCCGATGCCGTCTGGCGGGCAATCGCTACGTTTATTGTCGTGAGTATCGCTACGGCAATTTTCACTTTTGTTAACGAAAAATTAGGCTGAGGATAATGCTTCTTTTGGTCCCGCCGATTTGAACCAAATTCTCAACTTTGATTTGGTTCGTTTCAAGCACCATCGGTGGTAGATCTCGCGGATTGTATGTATTTGTTCGGCTGTCAGCTACAGTTAAGATATTTAATCGGATTCTGGCTTCCTTTCGATTGATAGTGATCGGTACTTCTTCCCAAATAGTGCTGCATATTTTCAGCGACCTCTCCAGCAAACTGCCAGCGGATGCGTTAATTCGGCTCAAAATATTCGCCGCATTCTTTGATCCAGACCATCATTTCTTCAGTGTCATCCACGTCGGCCTGTACCCATGAATGAATCTGATAGACCTCACGTATCACGCGACGATAAACCGCGAAGGCGTACATAGCTTTCTCACGCCGGTTACCCATTTTCCACTTTCCACGCGTGATCTCATACAGCATTTTTGGGGATATCCAGCGCCGATAGAAACGGTTGATCCTGATCAAAACGGCGGCTTCAGCTACTTGCGCCGGGGGAGCTTCGTATTTTGCAATGATGTCGGAGATGTTCATTTTCCCCCGATTATCCGCGTCGTGGCCTTGTACCTGGTTTGTCAACTTTGACAAGCCAACAAAGTCTATTAGCGCAGATTCAACTTCAAAGGACTCGTCGTCAGTCATGCCATGCCGCACTATTTGATATTCGACCGCGAGACTGTCAGCATGGATTTCGCGTATTCGATCCAGCTTATATCCGCTTCGGTCGTCTTCGAGCGCATCTTAAACATGGAAAAATACCCGGTTGCCCGCTCCTTTGCCGATGTATAAGATCTGTCCGTCGCGAGGGTCGGTACGGACGTAAACGTAGCTGCCTAGAAGGTCAAAGACTGACCGAGGGATTTCTATGATGCGGTTCATATTGCGAATTATAAATAAAAGGTAAGATGGGAGCAAACAGAGGCCCGGATGCCACGAGCTTATTTTACAGAGGACAGGATACACAATAAAGAACTATTTTTTATTTTAAAACGAATGGCTCTAACGAAGCCAAATGCCTTGCCCGCCCAACGCCGGACTGCTAAAATACCTGTTTCGGCTATCGGTGGAGTTTTTATCCGTAGGGCGTAATGAGTATTAAGAGTATTTGCGTCCGCGGGGCGCGGCAGCATAATCTAAAAAACATCAATGTCGATATTCCGCGTGACAAGTTTGTGGTTATTACGGGGCTGTCGGGCAGCGGCAAATCTTCGCTCGCATTCGATACGATCTATGCTGAGGGGCAGCGGCGCTATGTCGAATCGCTGTCCGCGTACGCCCGTCAGTTCTTAGATCAGCTCGAAAAACCTGATGTCGATTCGGTCGAAGGCTTAAGCCCGGCGATCTCTATCGAGCAGAAGACCGTCTCGCGTTCGCCACGCTCGACCGTCGGGACGGTGACGGAGATCTATGATTTCATGCGGCTCCTGTTTTCGTCGATCGGCCAGCCGCATTGTCACGAATGCGGTGCACCGATCACGCGACAGTCGGTCGATCAGATCATCGCCGGTGTTGCCGACTTACCCGAAGGCGAACGCGTGATGATACTCGCCCCGCTCGTTCGCGGCCGCAAAGGCGAGTTTAAGAAGGAGCTTGAAAAGCTGCATAAAGACGGCTTTCTGCGTGCCCGTATCGATGGCGAGATACGTCAACTGGACGAAGAGATCATCCTCGACAAACGCAAAAATCACTCTATCGAGGTCGTCGTTGACCGGTTTCTAATGAAAGATGGCGTCCGCGATCGTCTCGCGGAATCCGTCAAAACTGCCCTCAAACTCACCGGCGGAGCCGTCATTGTCTCGATCATCGATGGCGAAGAGAAGATGTATTCCGAAAAGATGGCGTGCATCAACTGCGGCATCAATATCGCTCCGCTCGAACCGCGTTCGTTCTCATTCAACTCGGCGTTTGGTGCCTGCAAACGCTGTCATGGAGTCGGAACGGTGATGGAGATCGACGCGCTTAAGATCGTACCGGATCAGAGTTTGCCCGCGGGTAAGATCGAGTTTTTGGGCGGCGCAGACAAGGCCGGAGCCACATTTTTACGCGGAGCATTGGTCGCGATAATCGAGAAATTTACGGGCGGCGATCCACTCGAACCGCCAAAGGACGGCGTCGTCGCCAAGGCTAAGAGTTGGCTCGCCCCCAAGAAAAGAGGCCGTAAGAAAGCGGATGAGATGGACGCCGGCGCCGACGATCTGCTTGCAAAACCGTTTCACGACCTGCCGCAGGAGATCCGCGACGCCTTTTTTTACGGCACAGAGCGACGGATGACGTTTCGTCATGGCGACTATAAATTCGAACGCGACTGGCGCGGAGCGATGCGGGCAATGCGCGAGCGGATCGAAAATCCTCCTTCGGAAAAGATAAAGGAGGCCTTGGAGGATCTGATCGCTCCGATCCCGTGTCCGGCGTGCGACGGCTCGAGATTGCAGCCGGAGAGTTTGGCCGTAAAGGTCAACGGCCTCGGTATCGCCGATTACACTGAGTTTCCGATCACGGACTCGGCGAAGAAATTTGATGCGATCAAACTGTCCGTTCGCGACGAAAAGATCGCCGGGCTTGTGCTAAAAGAGATAAAAGATCGGATCAAATTCCTCGACGCGGTTGGGCTCGGTTATCTGACGCTGAGCCGTTCTTCAGCGACGCTTTCGGGCGGCGAAGGTCAGCGGATACGCCTCGCGACGCAGATCGGGTCGCAGCTTCGCGGCGTGCTTTATGTGCTTGACGAGCCAAGCATCGGACTGCATCCGCGTGACAATCAGCGGCTGCTTGAGACGCTGCATATGCTGCGCGATCTCGGCAACACGGTCCTCGTCGTCGAGCATGACGCCGAGACCATCGAACAGGCCGATTACGTTATTGATCTTGGCCCGCTTGCCGGAACCCACGGCGGTGAGGTCATAGCGTTTGGAAAGCCGAAAGATATCGAAGCATCGCCCAACTCACTTACGGGAAAGTACCTGAGCGGCGAACTGAAGATCGATATTCCCGACGTTCGCCGTCTGCCCAATGGTAAACGCATAAAGGTCAACGGCGCTCGCGGCTACAATCTAAGAAACATCGACGCCGAGTTTCCGCTCGGACTGCTGACGGTCGTGACCGGCGTTTCCGGCTCCGGCAAATCGACACTGGTCGAGGAAATTCTCTATCCGGCGCTCTACAAACACGTCTATAAATCCGCCGTCACTCCGCTCGAACACGACAGCATCGAGGGCCTCGACCTCGTCGATAAGATCATCGAGATCGACCAAAAACCCATCGGCCGGACGCCGCGGTCTAATCCGGCGACGTTTACCGGATTGTTCACGCCGCTGCGCGAACTTTATGCGATGCTGCCCGAATCCCGCACACGCGGTTACAAGGCTGGACGCTTTTCTTTCAACGTCAAAGGCGGCCGCTGCGAGGCGTGCGAGGGCGGTGGGCTGAAGCGGATTGAGATGAATTTCCTGCCCGACGTTTATGTGACTTGCGATGTCTGTCGAGGTCATCGTTACAACCGCGAGACGCTGGCCGTCAAATTTAAGGGACTGTCAATCGCCGATCTCCTCGACACGACGATCGAGGACGCTCTGCCTCTGCTCGAAAACATCCCGGCGATCCGCCAAAAGCTCGAAACGCTGCTCGATGTCGGACTCGGTTACATCAAGATCGGCCAATCCTCGACGACGCTCTCGGGCGGCGAGGCCCAACGCATCAAACTCGGCAAAGAGCTGAGCAAGCGTGCGACCGGCAAAACCATATACATCCTCGACGAACCGACCACGGGCCTCCATTTCGCCGACGTTCACAAACTGCTCGACGTGCTCCAGCAGCTTGTCGATACCGGCAATACGGTCATTGTCATCGAGCACAACCTCGACATCATCAAATCCGCCGACTACATCATCGACCTCGGCCCCGAAGGCGGCTCCGGCGGCGGTAAAATCGTCGCAACCGGCACCCCCGAAGAAGTAGCCCGCGCCCGCAAATCCTACACCGGACAAGCTCTCAAGTCTGTACTGAAGTATTAATTTGGCGGTAGGTATTTGTATATGATAGTGCCGTAAACCCAGAAGGGGTGATCACTAATAGTCGTCGGCGAAAAACGAGATCTTTTTGCGGCTCTCACGGAGGCAGGTCTCAGGAGAAGATGTCCAGAGATTGCTTTAGCTTCGTTAACACAGCCTCGTCCATCTATGAGTATTTGAACTTGTACAACCCCGGAAACCCCCACGGATTTTGCTGCCAGTGGATACAATGGTTTGACGAGATCAATCGCTTTACCATTCACGACGCCGACTGAAACGATATGATTGCCTTTGGGCTTGCTTAGTCTTGGCGCCGTACGACAGTTGATCTGCTTAACCGAGCGGGAACCGTCGATTTGAGCGCTCTCATTCCACGCAAGAAACATGATCCAAAGTGAGCTAAGAGCATATTTGAACATTTTTGGGCCTATGCTTAGTTAGACAACCGTTTCGTAAAATTGTTCCCACTTCTATTCGATAGCCGCGATCATTTCCCGAACGGCGTTGTTCAGGCCCACGAAGACGGCGCGGGAGATGATGTTGTGGCCGATGTTGAATTCGGCGATCTCGGGAATTGCTGCTAATGCACCGACGTTGCGGTAGGTGAGGCCGTGGCCGGCGGCGACGATGAGACCGAGGGATTTGGCGTGATTTGCGGCCTGGCGGATGCGCGTCACTTCTGCGGCGGCTTTTTGGGCGCCTTCACCGTGGGCGGCACGCGAGCTGAGCGTCATTTCGGCGTATTCGGCGGTGCAAAGCTCGACTTGGCTAGCACCGGCACCTTTGGCGGCGTCGATCTGCTCGGCGTTCGGGTCAACAAAAATGCTGACGAAGATCCCGGCCTGCTTTAGCTTTTCGACCGCACCTTTTACGTTATCGAAATTACCTATGACATCAAGCCCGCCCTCGGTCGTGATCTCGTTCGCGCTTTCGGGCACGAGCGAGACCGCGTCCGGTTTTGTCCTCAGAGCAATCCTAACCACCTCATCCGTCGCGGCCATTTCAACGTTGAGATATGTCGTGACGATATCGCGAAGCAGTTCAATATCGCGGTCCTGTATATGCCGCCGGTCGCCGCGAAGGTGAACCGTGATCCCGTCCGCCCCAGACTGTTCACAGATAACCGCCGCCGTAATAATGCTCGGCTCAATGGTCTTGCGAGCCTCGCGGATAGTGGCGACGTGGTCGATATTTACGTTTAATTTCGCGGTCATATCTATAAGAGACTTTACCGCAGAGACGCGGAGACGCAGAGTGAATAAATAGCCTTCTCAGCGTCTCGGCGTCTCTGCGGTTAAGAAATCGTACTTGCCTTGTCGGTCGTTGCGGCGTATCTGTGCGAGTTCGCTTATCATTCGCTTTGTGTCGCGAAAGACGCTGACCTTTGAGCCGGCGACGTCGTTCCATCGGACGGGTACTTCTTTTAATCGAAGGCCGTTATAGTCGGCGACAAACAAAAATTCGATGTCGAAACCAAATCGGTCGATCTTCATAAGATCGAGCAGCGAGCGGAACTTTAACATATTAAAAGCCTTAAATCCGCATTGTGTGTCGTGAAACGGCAGACCCGATATCATCTTAATTATCAGATTCATCACCTTGCCGCCTTGCTCACGCCGCCACGGCTGGTGTGTGCCGATCAGGCTGCGGTCGATGGCACGCGACCCGAATGTCACGTCAAACTCGCCGTTTTGTATGGGTTCGATCAGTTTTGCCATCTCCTCGATCGGTGTTGAAAGATCGGCGTCGGTAAAAAGGGCGACATCTGCTTGTGCCGCTAACAGACCTGTTTTGATGGCGAAACCTTTCCCCCGATTTTCCTCGTATCTAATTGCCGAAGCCGCCACATTCGGCATTGCCGCGAACGTATTTCTGGCGACATTCGCCGTATCATCTGTCGAGCCGTCGTCAACGACGATCACGTCGGCGTTTGCACCGGTTGTCGAAATGAATTCGAGTATCGTCTTGAGCGGGCGGCCGAGACGCTCGCTTTCATTGTAGGCCGGGATCACGATTGATATTTCAGGTTTCATTTCACAAAAATGTAATGGTAAATTTTTGCGGCTCAAAAGTAAATTTAGTGAAGTCAGATCGCACATGTCAGCCTACCGACCGTCGCGATAACAGCGTATATGATATATTGATGTTTTAGTGGTTGAGCAATTATGAATAGACGATTTCCATTTTTTGCCGCGATTTTGGTAGTGATCGGAGCGATTGTTGGCGGACTTTTTGGACGGCTTCCGGCCCGTACATCGGCTGAGAGCGGCGTGACGACCGAGAGGGTTTTAGCGGATTACAAAGAGGCCCTGAGCGTCATTGACGATGCGTATGTCGGCACTCTGGACCACGAAAAGATCTCTGACAGCGCGATGCAGGGAATGTTGTGGACGCTTGATCCGCACTCGTCATTTTTTACCCGCGAAGAGTTTCGTAAGCTCGACGAGCAGCAGTCGTCGCAGTTTTACGGCATCGGCGTCTCGATATTGCAGCACCGGAACGGTGTTTATGTGCAGTCTGTGATCCCAAATACTCCCGCCGATAAGGCAGGTCTTCGATACGGCGACAGATTTGTGACGGTCGCGTCCAAAGACGCAAAGGATTGGACGAGCGGCGAGGTATCAAAAAATGTTCGCGGCGAGCGAGGCACATCTGTAAAAATACAGATTGAACGAGTCGGCAATCTGGCGCCGCTTGATTTTGAGATCGTTCGCGGCGGTGTGCCGTTGCCGTCGATCCGAAATTTCTTTATGCTGCCGAATTCGATCGGTTATATCGGACTAACGGGCGGCTTTCAACAAACCACCTCTGAAGAGTTGTCGATCGCTATCGCCGATCTGAAAAAACACGGGATGAAAAGCCTGATCCTCGACCTTCGGGGCAATCCGGGCGGCATCCTGGAACAGGCGATCGCGGTCGTCAGCAAATTTGTTCCCAATGGTCAGACGGTCG
>JBDSCV010000318.1:0-6598 GCA_039920905.1 Pyrinomonadaceae bacterium | reverse complement strand
AACTGGGCTTCGCGGTTGACGCGCGGGACTATCAGCAATGCGCCGAAATTCTCTTTGATCTGGGCCTCTGCAAGGTCAGAGTGATCTCAAATAACCCAGACAAACTCGCCGCGCTCACAAAAGCCGGCCTCCAGATCGTCGAACGCATCCCCATCGAGGTTCACTCAGAAGAACCCGCCGCCCACTATCTCAGAACAAAAAAAGAAAAGATGGGACATTTGCTCAAATAACGACTTTTGCCGTGACGCGTCCGTAATTCACACGACGCTTCAGAAGTTCTTCAATAGAATTAAAGACAAAAAAGAGGAGCATTTCTGCTCCCCTTTGGTTTTGTATAACCAACTTAGGTAAGTCGATTAGAAGTTAAAGCGGGCCGCCAACTGGATAAGACGCGGGTTGCTGCTGAATATCCGATCCGCTTTCAAAAAGCCAGGATCGAGAGGATTAAGCGTGTTGTACTGCGTCACGCCCGTTGTTGAAACCGGGTCAACCGTATTGACCGATCCGGGAACATACTGCGGATGATTAAACGCATTGAAGAAATCCGCGCGGAATTGAATCACTTTCTTTTCGCCAAAACGGAAGTTTTTGAAAACCGTGATGTCAAAGTTAGTGATCGACGGTGACTCGAACGTGTTCCGGGCTAGGTTGGAAGCAACTCCATTTCCCGCCTGAACGTATCTCGCGGTCGGATCGTTTACACGATAGCCGATGGTCCGCGATGCAGCCGACGTAGTGCAATTGCCGTCATCGTCAAAACTCGGACATGTACGCACCAAGGCAGTAACTTGTGAGCCACGCCCTTCGATACCGCCCGGGTTAAGGATCGCACGGTCACCCGCTGAGTCGCCATTCCTGTTCGAATCATTGCCCGAACGAATGGTAACAAATTCACCGGATTCGTAGGTGTAAGTTCCCGCGATGTTAATTCCGCCCAGGATCGTACGAACAAAACCATTTTCCGCGTTACGGAAGAACGGCAATTCGTAGAGGATCGAGGAAACGAAACGGTGACGGTGATCAAGCGCTGAGTTGGCACGCTCTCTCTTGAGATTTTGGAAATCCTCAACACGACGCGGCGACAGAACAGTTGAAAATACCTCGGCTGTCGTATCGTCGATCAGGTGGCTCCATGTGTAAGCTGCCGTCATTTGAAAACCATTGGTAAAACGGCGGTTAAGTTGCGCCGAAGCACCGTGGTATGTGGAGTTACCGTTTGAAAGAAACCCAATAACGTTGCTTGTGAAACCGGCGTTCCCATAGCGAGGCACACGACTTGGCCGGGCATCGATCGTCGCCAAATTCAGGGTCGAAGCCGGCAAAGCGTCGATCTGAGCTTGGGTCGGCACACCCGAAAAGTATGTCGGCAAACCTGAAAGTCCAGCCTCCGGCGACACCTTTGCCTGAACATTGAGACGATTTTGCGTCAAAAGGTGAACCCCTCGTGTACCTAAGTAGCGAAGTTCCAATGACCAATTAGTTAGAAATTGACGCTGGAAACTGCCGGTATAGGTCAGCGAATAAGGAACCTTTTGATCAGGGATAAACGAACCCGTTGCGGCTCGGGCCGCTGCCGGGTCGGTTAGACCACCTGCAGGGATAGGCGAGATTCCGCCGGTCGCCAGGAAGTTACCAAAAGTTCCCTCTTCGTCACCGCCCACATCGACTGTCTGCTGTGCCTGCGGAGGATTAGACAAAATGTAGAGGTTGTCAAAGATGTAGTCATAGCCCATGGAGAAACCCGCTCGTAACGAGCTCTTCCCGCCGGAGCCGAATATTTTGCCTAACAGGCCATTGTCATAATTCGGAGAGTAGGCAAAACCAACCTTTGGTGCAAAGTTTTTGGTCTGTGTCGTAGGAGCCTTAAATTCGAGCAAACCGGGTACGCTGGCGATCGCGTTGGCGGCCTGGAATTTTGCTCCCTTTGGTATTTCCTGATACGAATAGCTGACGCCCAGATTCAAAGTTAGATTGGGGCGAATACGCCAGTCGTCCTGGGCAAAGCCGTAAAAGATCTTCTGGTCGCCGTAGTAAGTATTACCACCGACATTACGTTCGCCAAAGACCGGAACGAGATCGCGCAGAAAACTCTGAGTTGACAGATATTGATAGTCGCCGCGTTCGCGTTGAACGAAACGCTGCGGGGAAATGATCTTGCGAAAATCACCGCCAAACTTGAACGAGTGGTTTCCCGCCAAATAGATCAGGTTATTGACAACCTGATAGTTGTTCTCGATCCCTGACTGAGGAGCATTCCCATTAGGCCCAATATCGACACCGAGGTCATTAAGACCGATGTTCGGAAAAGCGTCAAGACCCGGGAATGTAAAGTTCGGAACCAGGAGCGCCGATGACGAGCGGCGAAACGCTAAGCGTGTCTCGTTGATCAAATGTGATGTAAAATTGTGCGTCAGAGTGTATGAAAAAAGACGCTGCTTACTCGGCGCCGACGTGTAAAAGATCGGCAGGCTGGCACCATTATCAATATCGGCTCCGTTGGTCATAGTAAACCGGAAGCGGTGCTGAGTATTCGAGCTCTGGCTATAATCGACATTGCCAACCGCGTGATTCTGTTTAAAGAACTGTGGGGCGGCAAAACTTACGTTGCCAACCGGTATCAAAACACCATTAATGGTGATATCACGGCTGCGGGTCGAAGCCGTTGGCAGGAAATCTAACAGAACGCTGCGGTTTACATTTGATACACCAGTAAGGGCGGCAATCCGTGAGCGGCCGAGCGCCGTTGGGGTTTCAATACCGCCCGGGGATGCAGCGCTGCCACTTTGGAGGCGTTCGTAGGACGCGAAGAAAAACAAATTGTTGCTAACTGAGCGAAAAGCTGGTTTTTCACCGTTTACCGTCCGTTGAAAGATTCCCGGGAAGGGGCCGCTAAAATTAGCGCCGCCGCGGAAAAAATCAGAACGGGGGAAAAAGTCATCGCCCCGGCCAGCTATTTTTTCGCGAATAACGCCGGCCTCGATCTGCCGTTGATCCAAAGCGTTCAGATACTTGTTACGGATAAAGCCGTATGCCGAACCATGAAACTCGTTTGTTCCCGATTTGGTAACGGTCAGAAACTGTCCGCCGTTTGAACGGGCATACTCAGACGAAAACTGATTTTGGAGAAGCGTAAATTCCGCAACTTCTTCGGGCGAAATATAGCTCTGGGGTCCGGTTACGGATTTGTCGTTGTTATCAACGCCGTCGAGCACAAAGTTGTTGTTACGAGGACGCTGGCCGCCGACCGATCCGCCGGCTCCAACACCAACGCCGCCGCTGCTCGAAACGTTTGCAGCCAACAGCGAAAGGTTATTAACGCCTGTGCCGCCGATACTGGTTTGAGCCAATTCGACAACCTGACGTGAAGAAAAACTCTTCGAAAGGTTATTTGATGTGGTGTCAACCAACTCGGCTCCACCAGCAGTTACTTCGACGACCTCGCCGGTCAGTCCCACGGTCAACTGAGCGGGAACATCGGTCGTCTGATTGAGCTGGATCTTAACATCATTAAGATTCAATTTTTTGAAATTGGCAGCCTCAATCGAGATCGAATACTCGCCAACAAGCAAATTGTTGAACTGAAACTCACCGCTGCCGGTGGTTTGCTGGGTGCTCGATGTATTTGTGGTTTTCTGCGTCAAGGTAACTTTTGCATTGGGCACAACAGCCTCATTGGGGTCGGTCACGGTGCCGCGTACATTACCAGTAGTGGACTGGGCAAATGACGCGACCGCCAACACGCAAAGTACCATTAGCACGCTAAAACCTTGTGCAATGTTACGAAATCTATTCATATTATTCTCCTCCCTTTTTAGGGTCAAAATATTGTCACGAAAAGTTATCAACAGTAGTTGAGAAATACTTTTAATCCGAAAGACGCAATGATATATGCAATTGCTATTCCCAACTGCCGATATTTCCGGTTTTGCCGCCAACTGATTGTGCTTTGAAACTTTTTCGCCCTTCGGCGTAGGACAGGGATAAAATATTTTATGCCGCAGAGTTACTCTGAGTTCCGTCTTTAGGATGTTTTGACGAATTTATTTAATGTAAAACGCTTTATGACGGATCATTCTGGTATATTTCTATCAGTAAATTCTAATGTTTTCGCGTTGCAAGAGAAGACTGATTTCAAGTTGAAATTCAATAAAATACGCCGTCCATCTTAAATACAATCCAAAATCATGAAATTTTTTGGACTTTATCCAAAAGTTTGGATTGATGAGGTTTTTCAGGACTAAAGCCGGAGCGTCAACCATCATCGGACACATCGCCGACTCGATCGAAAGCGTTCTTGATGATTTGAGGATTCTAAGGCAAAATTCCATTAACGCCTTTACGTCATAATTTTGGAGCAAGAAATCTGACTGAAAGAATATACCGCGATTCGGTTCATAATATCATCCGCGTAAATACTGACTCTGACGAGGGAAAGCTCGTAGTTGGTCTGATTGACACGCCGGAGTTTCAGCGGCTGCGGCGGATACGGCAGCTTGGGTTGGCGTATTTTGCGTATCAGTCGGCGGAGCATTCGCGCTTCACGCATTCGCTTGGGGCGTTTCATCTCGCTGGCAGAATGGTCGCAAAATTGCGGCTCGGCTACGACATCGCGGGCGAGGCCCAAACGGCCGTTCGTGTTGCCGCGCTGCTCCACGACATTGGTCACGGGCCGTTTTCGCATGTGATCGAGTCGATCCTGGATTTTCATCACGAGCAGTTTACTATCGAAGCTGTTTTGAGTGACGAAACCGACGTCGGGCGTCTGCTGCAAAAATTCTCACCCGGTCTCGCAGACGATGTCGCCTCGATCATTCGCGGGGATTTTCGGCATCGGGCTCTGGCCCAACTTGTCTCGTCACAGCTTGACGTTGACCGAATGGATTATCTGCTTCGGGACAGCTTGATGACCGGTGCAAAATATGGCATTTACGATCTCGAATGGATAATTAAATCGATCGAGATCAACGAACCGGACGATCATTTGTATGTATCGGCGCCGGGAATTTACGCGGTCGAGGACTATCTACAGGCCAGATATTATATGTATCGTCAGGTGTATTTTCACCGCACCCTGCGCTCCGCCGAGGCTGTTTTGCGCGTACTTTTGAGCCGCGCACTTTACCTGTTTAATAACGGCGACTCAGTCTGGCATGCTGATGGTACGCCGATGGAAAAGATACTTGCGGGGCGCAAACTGGGCCTCAAAGAGCATCTCGAACTCGACGATACCGACGTCATGTTCAGCATCAAACGATGGCAGCATTCTGAGGATGCGGTACTCGCCGATCTCGCAAAACGGTTTTTGAACCGCCGTCTTTTCAAGGCTTTTGATCTTGATATGCCGGAGGCCGACCGGCCGGGATTTGTCGAGGAGGCCCGTCGCATCGTCGCGAATTCAGGCTTTGATCCGGACTACTATTTTGTCGAGGATACCTCAGGCAATGCATCATATTCTTTCTATTCTAAAGACACGTCGGACGCGAAGAACCTGATCTTTGTCGAGGATGGATTTGCCCGACCAGTGATCCGCGAAATCTCGGCGGTCAGCTCGGCCGTTCGCGGCCTTCAGGAAGGCTACCGCATCCATCGCATCTGCTTCCCGGCTGAATTAAAAGAAAAAATTGGCAGGCTTTATCATCAGAGTTAAAAGTGATAAGTGAAAAACTAAAAGTTAAGGATAGAGAAAGTGGTTTTGGTTTTCACTTTTCACTTTTCACTTTTCACTTTTCACTTGCCTGCTTCTTTGCCTTCATTTTCTTCCTCCCGCTGGCGGCGCAAAAGGTTGCGGTTTTAACTCCCGACAAAGCAGACGCGAGCCAGGCATTTGCCGAAAAGCTCGAATCAAAACTGGCCGAAAAGTTGAAAGTGATTGACAGCTCAATGGCCGAATCGGCGTATCGTTCGGTATCGCCTAAAACGCCATTTAACCTTACAACCGACGAATCGAAGGAGATCGGAATGGTGATCGGCTGCGACATGTTCGTCATTCTGCGGTCAGATACGCAGCGGCGGAGTGCGTTTCAGCGAGCCGAATATTACGAATCTTACGCTCCGATATATGTCGTCAGTTCGCGGACGGGGCGGCTCGTGTTATGGAAGCTCCAGCGATTCGATAGCACCACTCCCGGAAAGAGCGAAAAGCTGCTCGACGATTCCGTCGGACAGCTCGCGGCCGAAATCGCCGAACAGGTCAAGGCCGCGTTCAAGCGCGAACTTGCCGAGCCTGACCGTCCGCCGTTGGAAGGTGTTCCGGAAAACAATTCACCGCCGGCGATCAATTATCGCTCTCCCGTGCCGTATCGCCGTATCAAACCCGAATACACGACCGAGGCGGCTCTTTACGACACTACCGCGACCATCGAGGTCGAGGTCGACCTTGACGCCGCCGGTGTGATCACGCGAACAGAGATCGCTCGCTGGGCCGGTTTCGGCCTCGACGAATCGGTGGAGAAAACCGTCCGCCAAATGAACTGGCGCCCCGCCGAGAGAAACGGCAAACCGCTGCCGATGCGGTTTTTGGTGCGATACAATTTTAAGAAGATAGACAAGGAATAGTCTCGATCACATCGATGAAAACTATCAGAGCCGCAATCCGAAT
>JBDSCV010000317.1:0-5470 GCA_039920905.1 Pyrinomonadaceae bacterium | reverse complement strand
CATCTCGGAGCGGTCTTTGGCCCGGTCGCGGCATTTGTGCTGCTCTCGATCTTTGCCGTAAACACGCAAAATCCGACGATCCGCGAATATCAGCAGGTCTTTCTTTTCGCATCGGTTCCGGTTGTGCTTGGTTTGCTTGTGATCGCGTTTCTAGTGCGCGAGGAACCTAAACCTGATGCAGCGATTGCCGCCGCCCCGCCCAATTTTTCTCTCAAGGGATTTGATAGTAATTTCAAACGTTTTCTGATTGTGATCGCGGTTTTTACGTTGTCTAATTCGACCGACGCGTTTCTCCTGCTCCGTGCGACAGAATCCGGTATCTCGCCCGTCATTTTGCCGCTGCTGTGGATGACGCTGCATATCAGTAAGGTGGTCAGCTCACTTGTCGGCGGTGACCTGTCGGACAAATTTGGGCGAAAAAAACTGATAATTTCCGGCTGGCTGATCTACGCGCTCGTCTATGCGGGCTTTGCGTTTGTCATTTCCGCGTGGCAAGTGTGGGCATTGTTCATAGTCTATGGCATATATTTCGGTCTCACCGAAGGCGTCGAAAAAGCCTTTGTCGCCGACATGGTCCCCACTAAAAGACGCGGCACCGCCTACGGCCTCTACAACCTCGCTTTCGGCATTACCGTTTTCCCCGCGTCACTGTTATTTGGGCTGGTGTGGAATCAATTCGGAGCAACCACGGCGTTTCTGGCCAGCGGCTGTATTTCCCTACTGGCAATAGTTATGCTGACGACAGTCAAACCGCAAGACCCGATCACCGTTGTTATTCCCTGATCTCGCTTCGAACTTTCATTTGCTAGCGTCAGCAAATTAATCCGGCAGATCGTTTGAAACCGTTTGCGTGTTGACACCCACTCCGTACCTGAAAACCAGTTCCCCGCCTAGCCAGCCGGCAAGGGAAAGAACAATTACGCCAATAATCGAAAGTGCAAACGGGACCTTTGAATTCGCACCAATCATCTGTGCTCCGTTCGCTGTCCGCAAATAAAAGCTCGCGGCAAATAAAACGAGCGATGTGGACGTACAGGCAGCGTGAAACAACCCGGTCCGGAATACTTTCGGGTCCTTGATGCCGAGCAGGTCGATGAGTCCGAATACTGCGGCTAATACCGCGCCGACGCAGCCCCCCGCGAGCGTGTAAAACGCAACCGTCTCCCACGCGGGATTGCCCCGCCACAAAAATATCAGATCCGCGACAAGCGAAAAGGCCCACAATCCATTGGGAAGAGCGATGAGCATTGGATGAATCGGATGCCCGCCGATGTTTGCAGAAGCTTTCATAATCAATTCCTCCTTTGATCGATATATTATACCTCGGCACGCTTTCCGGGTGGGTACGTTTGCCTACATACACGCTCTACCGTGCGCAAACGCACCGACGCATCAGCGGATCACTCGTATTCTGTGAGGCACGGCTTCGATAACATGAAAAACATCCATTTGATCAAAATCTTTGATCCTGAAGGGATAAACGAAATGCTCAAGGATAAAGAAGTGTCCGAGCTTTTTGACGGAGGGTTTCGCAAACTAATCGAGGTACGGTTGCGAAACGGTGCAGTCTTGTCGCGACACAAGGCGGCCGAGCCGATAACCGTGTTTTGTGTATCTGGCAATGGCTTATTTAAAGCCGGTGCGGATCTCGGGGATGAATTAAAACTGTCAACGGGCACTTTACTAACGCTTGAAGCCGGGATCGAACATGAGGTGATCGCCCAGCCGGGCCTTCATCTGCTAATCACAAAATTTAAGTAGTTAGTTGTCTTTGCTGTCCGTCGTGACCCTTGGGAGAAATTCTCATGAAAAAACTTTGGATAATAATGATCGCAGTATTTGTATTTTCGTTTTCCATTCTCGGCTGGGTGGGAACGGAGATATTTCGTCAGGCTCCGCCGATACCGCGTGAGGCCGTTACGACTGACGGCACGGTTTTGATTCCCGCAGAACAGATCATGGACGGCCAGAACGTGTGGCAGGCGATGGGCGGCATGCAAAGCGGCTCGATCTGGGGCCATGGGTCGTACGTCGCACCGGATTGGACGGCCGATTACCTCCACCGCGAGGCGTTGTTCATACTCAATGATTGGTCAGGCGGGCAATACGGCAAAGATGGCGGTTCCATTTCCGGCGAGCAAAAGGCAGTCTTCCTGCAGCGTCTGCAGACATTGATGCGGACGAATACATATGACGCGGCGACAGGCCGATTGACGCTCGATCCGATTCGTGGTCGGGCGTTTGAAGATAACCTGAAGCATTACATTGGCGTTTACACCAACGGCAGCAAGGATTATGCGATTCAGAAAGGTGCACAGGCCGACCCGGCAAAGCTGCGCCAGCTCGTTTCCTTTTATTTCTGGACGGCGTGGGCATCAGCCGCGAACCGCCCCGATAATAACATTTCATACACAAGCAATTTCCCGTCCGAGCCGCTTGTCGGCAACTATCCGACGAGCAGTTCGATCATTTGGACGGGCGTTAGCGTAATTCTGCTAATCGGCAGCATCGGCGCGATGGTTTGGTTTTACGCCGGTTGGCACAAGGATGCCGACGAACGCGAAACGCCGGACGAAGATCCGCTAATCGGTGCCACACTCACGCCTTCGCAAAAGGCGACGGTCAAATATTTTCTGATCGTATCGCTGCTGTTTCTGCTTCAAATTGTGATGGGCATAATTACCGCCCACTACGGCGTCGAGGGCGGCGGCCTCTACGGGATACCGCTCGATGAGGTGCTGCCCTATGTCGTCACGCGGACATGGCATACGCAGCTTGGCATCTTTTGGATCGCGACGGCGTGGCTGGCGGCCGGATTATTTATCGCGCCTTATATTTGCGGTTATGAGCCGAAGTGGCAAAAGCTCGGCGTTGATGTGCTGTTCGGCGCGTTGCTGCTCGTCGTTCTCGGCTCGATGGCCGGACAATGGATGAGCGTCATGCACAAACTGCCCGGCGACCTTTGGTTTTGGTTCGGTCATCAGGGTTACGAATACGTTGACCTAGGCCGCGTCTGGCAAGCGGCACTTTTTGTCGGACTTCTGCTATGGCTCTTTCTGATAGCCCGCTCGGCTGTGCCAGCATTAAAACAAAAGGAGAACAGCAGATCGTTGATCACGCTTTATCTTGCGACCACTGCTGGCATCGCATTATTTTACGCTCCGGGGCTTTTTTGGGGAATGCGCTCACATCTCACGGTCGTCGAATATTGGCGTTGGTGGGTGGTTCACCTGTGGGTCGAAGGATTCTTCGAGGTGTTCGCGACCGTTGTCATTGCTTTCCTGTTCGCCCGGCTGAAGGTCATCCGAGCCGACCACGCCGCATACGCCGCCTTGCTTTCCGGTGCGATCTATCTGAGCGGCGGCATTATCGGGACGCTGCATCACCTGTATTTTGCCGGAACGCCGACCGTTGCGTTGGCATTAGGTTCGGTGTTTAGCGCGCTTGAGATCGTCCCCCTCGTTTTTGTTGGCTATGAAGCGCTTGAGAATATTCGGCATTCTAGGGCCAGACCGTGGCTGTCCCAATATAAATGGGTCGTCTATTTCTTTGTCGCCGTTGCGTTTTGGAATCTTGTCGGGGCGGGCATTTTCGGGTTTATGATCAATCCGCCGATCGCTCTTTATTACATGCAGGGGCTAAACACGACAGCCGTTCACGCACACGGAGCACTTTATGGCGTGTACGGAACGCTCGGACTGGCACTGACACTTTTTTGCCTGCGGGCGATGCAGCCGGAGCGAAAATGGAACACTAAATTGCTCGCATTCTCATTCTGGGCGATCAATATCGGTATGCTGATGGAGATCTTTTTCAGCCTACTGCCTATCGGATTGCTGCAGACGTATCAATCGATAGCGGTCGGCTACTGGTCGGCACGCAGCCCCGAATTCATGCAAACCCCACTGATGCAAAACCTGCGTTGGATGCGGATGTTCGGTGATACGATCTTTGCTATCGGAGCCGTCGCGTGGGTGTGGTTTGCGATAAAGCTCATGGTCACAAAAGGTAAAAATGAGCCCGCGCCTATTATCGATCCGGTCAAAGCATAAAAGTCCCTAATATCATGAAAACGGATATTGAAAACAGGAAAGACATTGATCGCCTGATGCAGGTCTTTTACTCGAAGGCATTGACGGACGCTGTCATCGGCTACATCTTCACAGACGTTGCCAAGCTCGACCTCGAACACCATTTACCAATAATCGGCGATTTTTGGGAGACGATGTTGTTTCGCACCAGTGATTATTCGCGACACGGACGAAATCCGCTGGAGGTCCACGGTGAACTGAACAAAAATACACCGCTATTGCCTGAGCATTTTGAACGTTGGCTGGAGATATTTACGGCGACGACGGACGAGCTATTTGAAGGCGAGATGGCTGATTTCATCAAGCTTCGTGCGGCGGCTATCGCTGTGCGGATGCTGACGTTCGTGGCTGGAGTCGAACAGAATGAGAACATTCAAACTCATACATTATAAGTGTATCTTTAAGGGCGAAAAAAAGGCCTCGCCTGATGCGAAGCCTTTTTCCCTCTTGCTACCGTTCGCGGTTTTGACTAGTCATTCAGCCGGATCGACCTCAGCACATTTCTGAATGCGTTGCTGTAGTTATACTCTTCATCATCCGGCACGACGGTTACGGCGTAGAAGAGTTCGCCGCTGCGGAGTTGGGTCGTGTAGATCATAACGATCTCGGTTTTGCCGGTCAGAGGTGAGCGTCCCGAGGCCGATGTCGTATAGCCCTGACGGCCCGCGACAGAGGATTGGGTAAATCTAGTCCGCTGCTGCAAATAGGAATTGCCCTGAAAGACCTGATTCACATATGCCTCGGAATCGCTTTGCAGATTGTTACTTTGACCGCGATAGATGCCGATCATGACTCCGCGCGTAATGCCCTGATCGCCGTAGGCGCCCTCGGGGGCGAACTGCACGCCATCGGTAGACGAGAACTCACGCCAGTTCGACGGGACATTGAGCCGCAGCCAATTAACACCCGAGTACGCGCGAACACTTGACGACGGATACTGGATGCTATTCGAATAGCGACCGGATGCGGTCGGATTTTCGGAACCTTGTCCGTTTTGAGATCTCTTTTCGATCTCAGCCATCGTTCTGGCCCTCGGCAAACCTCGAAAACGCGCCTGAATTCGCTCGAAATCGCGCGTGATCTTGATCGGGTTTGACGAAACGCGAAGGAATGTTGCCTCACGGTTGATCTTTTCGTAGCGGTTGCCCGGATCGGGATGGCTGCTCAGCCACTCTGGTGTTCCTCCCCCGCGATTTTTCTGGGCAATGGTTTGAAACAGATTTGCCAGATCACGCGGATCGTACCCCGCATTGGCCATGATTTGAGCACCGAGCGTGTCGGCCTGCGACTCGTATTCACGGCTGTACTTGGTCATCCACGCTTGGGCACCGAGAGCACCGAGTTGCGCCCCGGTTTGGCCGCCGAGTATCGCTCCGCCA
>JBDSCV010000316.1:0-7947 GCA_039920905.1 Pyrinomonadaceae bacterium | reverse complement strand
AGTAGGAATGAGAACCGTGCGGCGGTCTCGCGCTTTTCGCCAGCAAATAACCCGCCCATGATCGTCGAGCCCGAACGGCTCGCACCCGGCATTAACGCCAATACCTGACAAAAGCCCTGCACGATCGCGTCGGCCAGCCCAAGGTGCCGAATGTCTTTGCGCTTGCTGCTGACGATCTCCGCCAGCACCAGCCCAAGAGCGATCACGATCAGCATCGTGGCGATGACCCAAAGATTCTTGGTGCCGGAACCCTCGATAAAATCCTTGAACAAAAACCCGATTATACCGATAGGTATCGACCCGAGTATTATCAGCCAGCCGAGCCATGCTTCTTCCGACAGCCAGATCGGCCGGATACCATCCGTGCCCGAAAAACGCATACCGCGCCTTCCCGTCAGCAGAGCAAAATGGTCCCGCACAAAAGCGCTTGCGATGCCCCAGATATCGGCGGCAAAATAAATAAACACCGCACACAGCGTCCCCAACTGAATCACCGCGATCGTCGCTGTCACCTGCTCCGGATTCCCCCCATAAATGCCCGTCAGCCGACTCGCAAACACCAAATGAGCCGTCGAGCTGATTGGAATAAACTCCGTCAACCCCTGAACAATCCCGAGAATGATCGCCTGTATCAGATCCATATTTTATCAGTAGCCCGCACGTAAGTAAGGGCGTGTGCAGCCGCGTGAGGTGTCAAAGAGACAATCTAACACAACACCTGTCATTTGTCAGAACCGGGTGCGGCGGTTGCGGGCCTACCGCAACACTGGCATGTATTATGTGCCAGAACCGACTCGGTTCTTGCTCTGAGTATTGTTTAGTGCTATAGTCTCGGAGAAATCGACTTCACCGTCACTAGATGGCAGATCGCTTCAGTACAAAATTCTGCCGACCACCTTTGGAGGATTTATGAACCGTAATGTCTTGAATTTTACGGCACTCTTTTTCGTAGCAATTCTCTGCCTCAGACTACCTGCCGAAGCGCAAGACGGGCACAAGCATCAAATGAGTTCGGATAAAATCGGGCGAGTCAGCTTTTCGGTTTCGTGTAGTGCTAAGGCTCAGGAACAATTTAATCACGCAGTCGCTTGGCTTCACTCTTTCGAGTATGAAGACGCTGAAAAGGTTTTCACCGAAGTCACCGTCACCGATCCGCAATGCGCGATGGGTTATTGGGGTGTGGCGATGAGCCATTATCACCAGATCTGGGCGCCGCCGTCTGCGTTGGAACTGCAAAAAGGATTTAAAGCTGTCGAAAAAGCAAAAGCCGCCATCGCGCGAACCGAACGCGAGCGAGATTACATCGCCGCGATAGAAGTTTTTTATAAGGATTCTGCCAGACTCGACCATCGCACGCGCTCGCTCGCCTACGGCGACGAGATGGAGCGGCTTTATCTCCGCTATCCGCCAGACCGCGAAGCCGCTGTATTTTACGCTTTGACGCTTATCGTCAGGGGAATGATGACGAGCGACAAAAGTTACCCGAACGAAAAAAAGGCGGCTCAGATATTGAAGGGCGTGCTGGCAGTCGAACCGGAACATCCGGGCGTTATTCATTACATAATTCACAGTTACGACTATCCGGCGTTAGCGTCTCTGGCTCTGCCCGCCGCGCGCAGCTACGCGAAGATTGCGCCCGCGTCGGCGCACGCGCGGCATATGCCTTCGCACATTTTCACGCGGCTGGGTTTGTGGCAGGAAGCGATATTGTCGAACGCGGACGCACAGGCGGCGGCAAAGGCTTATGCTGTCAGAAACCGCATGACGGGCGCGTGGGACGAAGAGCTTCACGCGATGGACTATCTCGCATACGCCTATCTGCAAGGAGCGCAAGACAAAAAGGCGCGGGCGGTGCTTGATGAATTGTATCGGATACGAAAAACCGAGCCGGAGAATTTCAAAGTGGCATATTCATTTACAGCCATTCCCGCACGCTATGCGCTCGAACGGCGGCAATGGAGCGAGGCTGTCAAACTGCCGCTGCAGCCCGGAATTTTAGAAAAATTTCCGTGGCAGGACTTTCGTTGGGCTGAAGCACACATTCGCTTTGCGCGGGCAGTCGGCGCGGCTCGAATCGGCGACACGGCTTCGGCGCGTCGGGAAGTCGAGCAATTAGACGTTATCCGGCAGGCACTCGCCAAAGCGAAAGGCGGTTACGATTGGGCTAAACAAGTCGAAATCGAGCGGCAGGTCGCTGCGGCTTGGCTGGCTTACGCCGAAGGCAAGGCGGAAGAATCGCTCAAACTAATGCGAGCGGCAGCGGATTTAGACGACGCGACCGAAAAACATGTGGTCACGCCGGGAGCGATTCTTCCGGCTCGCGAACAGGTTGGCGAATTGCTGCTTGAACTCAAGCAGCCCGCAGCGGCATTGACGGAATTTGAAAATTCGCTTCGCAGCACGCCCAATCGCTTCAACGCAACCTACGGCGCGGCGCGCGCTTCGAGACTCGCTTCAGAACCCAAGAAAGCGAAAGTTTACTACACGAAACTCGTGGAGATAAGCCGTCAGGCTGACGGTGACAGACCCGAAAGAAGAGAAGCGAAAGCATTCCTCGCGGGTATAAGGAACTCAGCCAAAACGCACTAGATGCAACTCGTACATTACGGTTCAAGAACATGAATTGTTCAGAGAGAAACGGTGTCGCTGTCTTCGGCGGTTTAAGCGACTAAAAACTACGTAAATCGACTTCGAAGGCCGAAAAATAGCGTTCAGATAAAGAATTAATGCGTTCAAAGGATATGTGAGCCTGCTAAATCAGCTAATAAGGCAGTTCATTCTGAGAAATAACGTGTTCGTACAAAGAATGAAGACGTTCGTTCAACGAAATAAGCGGTTCGCACAAAGAACGAAGCCGTCCGTTTAGGGAAATAAGTGGTTCGTTCGACAAATTAAGGTGTTCATTTAAAAGTCACCGTCTTCATCGACCAAATGGGGCGGTTAAAGACTATTCCCTAAACCTCGCCCTGCCCGCGACCTTGTCATAAAGCCAGGCGGGCATTATTTTGGCTAGTTTGACAACGAGAGCGAGCGGCCAGGGGAAGGCGGCGAATTTCCTTTTATTCTCAATCGCGTTAATAAAATGCGGGATCGCGTCGTCGAGTTCCATCAAAAACGGCATAGTATTTGCGCGACCCGCGGTCAGCGGCGTTCGGATAAATCCTGGATGAATGATCGTCACATCGATCCCGTGTTTTTGATTATCGAGACGGACACTCTCAAAAAAAGCGGTCATACCGGCCTTGCTGGCGGAATACGCGGCGGATTTATGCAGCCCGCGGTAACCAGCGAGGCTTGAAATTGCGACGAGCTGGCCGCTGCCGTGTTCGATCATCTGCGGCAGAACCGCGTGAATTGCGTTCACCGACCCCAGCAAATTGATGTCGATGAGCTTTTTGACCGACGCCGGATCATAAGAACGCGTCAAGGCATCGTTGCCACCCACGCCAGCGTTCGCGATCATGATGTCGATGTGGCCGAACTCTGTGCGAAAATCCTGCGCCGCTTTGTTTAAAGCAACTGCGTCCGTCACATCCACCGCAAACACCCTCGCCGTCCCGCCAACCGCCTCGCACTTAGTCTTGATGTCGTTGAGCAATTCCTCGCGGCGAGCGATCAATGCGAAAACCGCACCTGTCTTCGCCAAAGCAACCGCCAAACCCTCGCCAATTCCGCTCGACGCTCCCGTGAGAAAAACAGTTTTATTCTTCCAATCCATAATATTTCTTTGTCTTGCCGCCACTTAATTGTAAGATTATGCATCGGAGCCTTTCGATATGGAAATTCGTAAACTCAGTGAAAACACCAACCCGAGCGACGCCGGTGCGTGGAACTCGACCGGAACTGCTGTGAAGGTTTATAAATGTCACAAGTTCGATTGTGATTTCGAGACGACTGAATTGCTGCCGAAGTGTCCGGTTTGTGGATTTAGTCTCCTCGATCCGACGGCGGTTCGGACGCTTGGCGTAGCAATGGCGGTTTTAGGAGGAATACTCGCGCTTGGCGGAGCGGCCCTGTTGATTTTTGCCACACCAAAGCTCCAAAAGGATGGAGCCGTAAAATACGCGATAATCGGCGTTTTTGTGGCATTATTCGCTGCGGGAGCCGTGGCCACTGTCGCCGGTGTAAAACAAGCCGCGACTGCAAGTAAGAGCGGTAACCTGATAGCAGCAATGGCGGCACTATTTGTCGTACTGGCAGTCGTAGTCGCCGTATTACGAGTTTTGTTCTAAGCTGTAGGAATACGAAAAACCACAATTATTTGGGTTTGCTGGCTGGTATTCGCAAGTGGCGGGAACAAATAGCAGTTGATGACGCGAAAGGTTATTAGACCTCAATCACCGTCGTCACGATCACCGGCTTTGAACTCAACTCTTTTTGCACATACCGTTTGAGATGTATCCGCAGGTTTTCTTTGAACATCGTGCGGTTTGAGATGTGGTCAGGTTTCATGTCGGCGATGGCTTTGGCGACGGACTTTCGAGCATCGGCGGCGAAACCATTTAGCGGATCGATGCCGGCGACGCCTTCGAAGGTGACCTGGGGTTCGCCGTTTAGTTGGTTCGTGTTCTTTTCCATCGCGACGACGAGCGAGATCGCTCCGCCGTAGGCAAGTTTCTTGCGTTCACGAACGACATCGTATTCGATCTCTTCCATCGATTCTTCGTCGATAAATGTTTTATACAATTCGCGCTTTTCAACGACTTTAGCCGAACGCTCATCAAGTTCGAGCACGTTTCCGTTCTCGATCAAAATAATGTCGTTGTCATCATAGCTGCCGACGTGGTTTTTGATAAATTCTTTCTGGCGGAACAACATCCGATATTCGCCGTGGATCGGGATGACGAATTTAGGCCTTGACGTCTCAACCATTATCTTAATGTCGCCCTGCGACGCATGACCCGAAACGTGCACCAGCCGCCGCTTCTCCTCGATGATATTCGCTCCGCGTTTATATAGATTACCGATCAGACGACTGATGTTTTTTTCGTTCCCCGGAATGATGCGTGCCGACAAAACAACCGTATCGCCTTTCTTGACCTCCATTCCTTTATACGAACCGGTCGCCAGATTCCACAAAGCCGCCCGCATCTCTCCCTGCGAACCCGTCACGAGATAACAGATCTCATCGTCAGCCAGTTTTCGGGCCAGACTAAGATCAACGCTCAGGCCATGCGGAATTTTCAACAAACCCTGATCCGACGCGATCTCGATATTCTTCAGCATCGAACGCCCAAGCACACAAACTTTTCGCCCAAACTGATGTGCGACATCAAAAACGATCTGCAGACGATGCAGCGACGAAGAAAACGTCGAAACGATCAAACGGCCTTCGGTTTGTTCGAATATTTCTTCGAAAGCCGGAATCACCGCCATCTCCGAAGGCGTTCGTCCGGGAACCGTAGCGTTCGTCGAATCGCAAAGCAACGCAAGGACGCCTTCGTCGCCAATGCGGCCAAGCGTTTCGAGATCGTAAGGCTTGCCGATCACCGGCGTGTCGTCGATCTTGTAATCGCCGGTATGAATGATCGTCCCGATCGGCGTGTGGATCGCGAGCGAAAAACATTCCACCAACGAATGCGACGCATGGATGAACTCGATCTTAAAATTACCGATCTCGACGATGTCGTTCGCCTTTACGCGGTGCATCAGTACGTCATCGAGCATATCGAATTCGACCAGTCGCTTTTCAGCCAGAGCGAGCGTGAAACGAGACGAGTAAACAGGCAGATTGTATTTTTTGAGGATGTAAGCGAGTGCACCGATGTGGTCTTCGTGGCCGTGCGTCAGGATGATCGCGGTCATTTCGTCGCGATATTCTTCGAGGAAATCGAAATTCGGTATCGAAATATCAACTCCGAATGGCGTTTCTTCGGGAAAACCCATCCCGGCGTCGATGATTATCATCTCATCTTCGTACCGGATGCCCATGCAGTTCATCCCAAATTCGCCGATCCCGCCAAGCGGTATTATTTCAATTTTATTCACAGATACTGCGAAAACTCCCTTGAAAACTATAAAATGCAGTATAGCATACGCTGTCGCTTATGCCTTTTTGGTTCATTTAACGAATAGCGGGTGAAAATATTTGAAACTGCCTAACACTCAAGCGCGGCTCTTTCCTGACAGCAGAAAAAAGGTAACTACAAGCTCGTTTCAATTTTCGCGACATGGTTGACCAGAATATTCCATTCGTCGAGCGTCAACGTTTCCGCCCGCCGCTTAGGATCAATTTTCGATAAAGACAGGATCTGTTGGGCATTCTCGAAGACGGGTTTAAGATTATTGAGAATGGTTTTACGCCTTTGGGCGAATGACACGCTAACCATCTTACGAAACAGCACACGATCCGATGACCCCGCAACCTTAGGTGTGAGCCTCACAACCGCGCTCCAAACTTTAGGAACGGGTTGAAATGCCTTTGGCGCCACGTCAAAAAGGTATTCAGCGTGAAACGCATCTTCGACCATTACGCTCAAAAACCCCCGATTCTTAGTGCCGGGTCGAGCTGTTATCCGTTCGACGACCTCGCGTTGGAACATTAGAACGATCGCCGAAAATATCTCACGTTGGGCGATCAACCGCTGAAGAATCGGTGTCGAGATGTTGTATGGCAGATTTGCGACAAGCTTTATCTTTTGGTTGCCATCGCGGTCCCGTAGAGCGGCCGCAAAATCAACAGACAACGCATCCTCATTAATCAACTCGAAATCCTTAAATGAGCTAAATTGCACTCTTAAAGCCTCGATAAGGTCGCGGTCGAATTCAATAGCGATGACCTTTCCGGCTTTTTTGAGCAGTTCAACCGTTAATGCGCCTTGCCCCGGGCCGATTTCAATGACTAACTCGTTGTCGTGCAGATCCAGAGCATCGACGATCTTTTTGACAACGCCGTCGTCACGCAAAAAGTTTTGTCCGAGAGATTTCTTTGCCCGCATAAGAAAGTGCGTTAGTGAGCCGGATAGCCCGTAATCTCGATATCGTCGCTGAAGGCAGTGATAGACATATCCGTCAATCGCATCGCTTCGGCGATCGAATCCGCTCCGCGGCCGCCGATCGCGACTGGGGCTTTGCTTCCACCAATGATGATCGGGGCGGTGATGAATGTCATTTTATCGACGAGTTTCGCATCACAAAATGCACCGGCGATCTCGCTCCCACCTTCGACAAGAACGCTCTGGATGCCACGGCTTTTCAGCTCTGCTAGAACACCGTTCAGATCACGGCCACCCATCGGCGATACAACAACGGTGGCGCCAAGTGCACGCAGGACGGACAGTTTGCCGGCATCCGTGCTGTTTGTGAAAACAATCGTGGGCGTTTCGCTGGCGGTCGCGATCAGATGCGAAACGGCTGAGAGCCGTAGTTGGTTATCCAGCACGACACGTACGAGCGGTCGTCGTCGCGGTTTGCCGCTGCGGTCCGTGAGGATCGGGTTATCGATAATGGCTGTGTTGCCGCCGATGAGGATCGAGTCGTGTTCGTGCCTAAGTTCGTGAACCCGATGCCGTGCCGCGTCGGATGAAAGTGCGGTCGAGACGGTGTTGTTAATAGAAATGCGCCCGTCGAGCGACGTGGCGAGTTTCAGATGAACAAAAGGACGCTGTTTCCGGTGCCAGCAGATGAATTTTTCATTGAGCTTCGAGGCTTCGTCCGCGAGAATGCCGATCACGACCTCGACACTGGTCTTTCGCAACGTCTCAAATCCACGCCCCGAAACCAATGGATTCGGGTCCTCAATCGGGCATACGACACGTTTAATCCCCGCGTCTATTAACGCTTCCGTACACGGCGGCGTTTTGCCTTGATGTGAATGAGGCTCAAGCGAAACGTATGCCGTCCCGCCTCTTGCCAGATGCCCGGCGTATTCGAGAGCGGTTACCTCGGCGTGCGTGACGCCGTCGTAAATATACGTGCCCTCGCCGACGATGTCGCCGCTTGCAGACA
>JBDSCV010000315.1:0-3610 GCA_039920905.1 Pyrinomonadaceae bacterium | reverse complement strand
CGGATTAATGAAGTCGGCCTCCAGATCAAAAGCGTTTAGTGGACTGACAAGAAACCAACTTGCGCCGTTATTCACGCTCTTGAAAACACCATCACTCGCGGCATAAACAATATTCACATTGAAAGGGTCGCCAACAACCTTGTTGATATAGGCTTTCGGTCCATTGTTCCTCCACACATTCAGATCGGGTTGAGCTAGACACTTTAAAGATGCAAAAGCGAGGACGAGCAGGATTATCGACGGCATTCCCATTAAATTTCTTTTGCCTGTAGTCGAACGGCCGAATTTCATAAAAATTCCTCTAGTTTCGCGTTGATCCTGCTCGTTCCTCTCCATTGGCTTCGCGTGCGCGTCACCATAGTGCCGACCGATTGTAAGTAATCGGCATCTACCAAAATAGGTTTAGTTTGCAAAGCATATTTCCCCCGTCAGCTCTGCTTGGATTGTCATTCCGCCGTCAGGTGTTCTGCCGTTGATATAAAGCACACCCGTCGCCCCGGCGAAAATTCCCGTGCTGGTATTTGGGTCAATTCGGTCGAGGGCTGTGAACACACCCCTTGCGGTATCAAAGATAGCCACGTTGTGGGTCCTTAAGACTCCGTTGTGGTAAGTTGTAATGGTCAAGTCATCAGTAAACGAAAAGGTTGTAAGGTCGGGCGTGGGAGTAAACATGCTTGTGAAAACTGCTTGGGTTGTGCCGTTGAGTTGTCCACCTTGCGTAATCGTTCCGCTGGTAGTGCCGTCGCCGTTATTGACAATGCTTAAATTTCCTTTCGTCTTATGGCAAATACTGCCCGCAGATGCCGATCGCGATGACGAAAACATGATAGTTAATGCAACGAATGTAAATGTCGCCAATATTCTGATTTTGAAGTTCATAATTTTTCTCCTGTGTTTCCAAGGGTGCTTGAGCTGTCGGATCTATATCGCCGCACCCCTTTGAAGCGATAGCCGCCGAACTTTTTGACATACGGTTAGTACGTCCAGCCGTTACAATTTGTGGTAATATGCACCTGTCACGAACACAGTAAATTTTCCTCGCGGGAAAAGTCCTTTGTTTTCGCCGAGGTAATTCTTAGAAAACTATTAGAAGACTTATGTTGTTGGAAAATAACAACTTTGAGTTCGGCGAATTGCTTCTCGACACTCGGGAAAAAGTTTTGCTGCGTGGCGGCAAGCCGCTTCCAATCACGCCAAAAGCATTCGAACTCCTTTTAGTTCTGGTCGAAAATCACGGTCATCTGGTCGAAAAAGATGAGCTAATGAAATTGGTTTGGGCTGACAGTTTTGTCGAAGAGGGAAATCTTACATTTACGATTGGGCTGCTGCGAAAGTTGTTGGAAGACGACACGAAAATGCCGCATTTTATCCAAACCGTTCCCAGGCGCGGCTATCGTTTTATCGCTCCGGTAACGACTCGAGAATACGGGGCAAAAATCAAGCCGTTTGTCGATGGAGGGGTAGGTAATTCAAACGGATTTGGTTTTGATGTTAATGACGGAGTCAAAACCGCAAACGACTCTGCCAATCTGCGAACCAGCGAGTTTGCTCCAAAAAAAAATCGCACGGCTGCGAATTTCTTATCGCCGAAAACAAAGGCTGCGTTAGGTCTTATCATCGCAGTGCTGCTTATTGGTGCAAGCGCCCTCGGTTATTGGATAAATTTAGCAACAAACGGGGCCGTCGGCGATAAAAAATCAATCGCCATTTTGCCTCTCAAACCAGTCAACATTGCAAACCGGGACGATATCTACGAGATCGGGATTGCCGAATCACTGATTCGCAAACTTGGTTCGATGAAAGGATTTGTTGCTCGACCGTTGAGCGCTATTCGTAGATACACGGATATCGATCAGGACTCGCTTGCGGCCGGGAGCGAGCAGCGCGCGGATTATGTTCTCGCGTCGACTTACCAGTTGGCGAACGGAAAAATACGAGTGTCTTCCCAACTTATCAATATAGCGAACGGACAAACCGAGGAAACCTATATAAGCGAAAAAGATTTGACGAATCTCTTTGCGATGCAAGATTCGATTGCTGACGATATCGGAAACATGTTATCAGCACGATTCGCCGCCACGGCGGGAAGTCAGGCGGCAAAGCGGGGGACTACGAACGAAGCCGCCTATCGGCTTTATCTCCAAGCGATGTACCTATATGACAGAAGAACCCCGGCGGACGCCCAAAAGGCGGTCGGGCTTCTTGAGCAAGCCATTCAGCTTGACCCGGAATTTGCCAGGGCGTGGGCGGGAAAGGCTCATGTACACCGCTCTCTGGGTAATTTCGGTCGTGACACGCACGAAGAATATAGAAAATCAATCGAAGCGATAAACATAGCGTTGGCATTGGACGAGAATCTTGCCGACGCACACAGTGCCTTATGTGAGAACAAGTTTTTTTACGAACGGGATCTTGCAGGAGCTGAAATCGAATGCAAACGCGCAATTGAATTAGAGCCAAATTCCTCATTGTCCCATCAGATCTATTCGCGAAACCTGATGGTTATCGGACATTTTGACGAGTCAATTGCGGAAATCAAGACTGCCATAGACCTGGAACCTACGTCGCTTTTCAGTCAGCGAAATTTTGGGATTTCGTTCTATTATGCTCGACGTTACACGGAGGCCATCGCCCAATTCAAACGCGTGACTGAAATGGACCCAAATTTTGAAGCCACTTATCCGTGGCTTATTAATGCCTTGAAACTGCAAGGCAACGACGCCGAAGCCTTCGATTGGTTTATGAAGTGGCAGGCAGTACAGAAAACCGACCACGAAACCATTCAAATTTTCAAGACGGCGTATCAGAAATCAGGCTGGCCGGGTATCGAGAGCGAGCGAATCACAAGATTTGACGAAAGCAGAATACGGACATATTTCATGGAAGCGTGTATGGCTGCTCTCGCGGGGAACAATGATAAAGCACTTGAATATTTGGAGAATTCGAGTCAACGACGTGAATGGGGCATGGCGTATATTCGATTCGAGCCGACACTCGATGTTCTTCGCGGGGATCCGCGTTTTGATGAAATTGTGAGCCGGGTCGACGCAAAATGACCTCAAAGATTGGTTGTGATATCATCTCCACCAAAAGCGGGATTTAACGGGGGTGGAGCGTGTCATCTTCACCCGGGACGAGTTGCGAGTCCGAGCCTCGTCGCCCGCTCCGTCGAATAAGTTTTACAATTAAACACCAAGTTTCCCTACTTTCGGTCTATCTCCGTTTGACAAAAATCCACGTTTCTACGAGACTTATGAATTGCCGTTTAAGCTGAGCTTGAGTCAAATCTTAAAAAAGTTTGAAATACTCATTTGAACGGTTGACACACAGACTAGGTCCTGTATAATCAGTAGTTTCGCCTCTGGAGAAGTTTTTAGGAGAGCGAAGTAAAAGAAGTTGATATTTGAAAACTAGATATGCGTGTCCATGTGTTAATTCATATGAACAACAAAAGTCCAGCAGACCTGCCAGTTTGCTGGCGCACTAGACGAAAGTTTGGTGGATAAAATGATGAACTAGGAAACTAACGAGAGTTTGATCCTGGCTCAGAATCAACGCTGGCGGCGTGCCTCAGACATGCAAGTCGAACGATTAAACTTTCCTTCGGGAA
>JBDSCV010000314.1:0-4664 GCA_039920905.1 Pyrinomonadaceae bacterium | reverse complement strand
GGTGGCGGAGTCGTTATCATAAACGAACAGATACGAGACGGTTCCGGGAACGCCATGGGCATAACGGTCAACGGAGTTCACGTCATCATTCCGGCACAGGCGGATGCAATTATCTCTGCTGCCCACTCGGACATCGTCTGCGCAACACAATAGCAGCGGTTTGCTTGGACAACCAAAGTCGAAGTCTGGAAGTTGCGGCATTTTGACCGCGGAAAAGAATACAAAAATGAAACGGAACAAAAATATCCACGAATCCAGGCGGATACCAAATGAGAATCAAATGGAAAATGCCCAAAATTGTGGATAAGGTTTTCGTCGTAAACCGTGAATCGTGAAAAGAATGAGTTGAAGACTTGTCATTAGCGATTCGAGTATTAAGTTTTACAATTCACGATTCACGATCACCGGATCTCCGTTTCGTAGGCAGTTTTGATGCGGAGTTGTTGGTTGCGGTGGAGGCGGATGTGTTTGCCGCGTTCGATGACGATGGCTCCGACGCCGAATGCGGCGCCCATTCCCGCTCCGACGGCCGCACCGGCTGGGCCTGCGATAGCTGCTCCGACGACGATCCCGGCACCGGTTGAGCCGCCGACCTTGACCGCGTCGCTTTTGAGCGAGCTTTGGCCGACGGCCGTCCCTTCGGTGTCGAGACGCTTGACGTTATCGCCTTTGACCGCCATGACTTCGGTCAGTGTCGCATTGAAATTGCTCCAGCGGTTGTCTTCGAGGATGATGCGGTCAAACGAGAGCTGCAACTCACTGCGGCGTTTGATACGGCCCGGTTTGAGGATTTTGGCGATGCGGCCCTCGATCGTGGCACCGGCGATCTCGGAAGGCGAGACGATCTTTGCCGTAAATTTTTCGCCCTCGCGGCACAGCTCGGTGTTTAGATCTTCTTGCAATTCGATGATCAATTCCGTGTGGCGCGGTATGACCATGATCGGGTTGCTATTTGGTTGATACGCCACTTTCTGGCCAATATTAGCCGCGGGTTCGGTATTTACCGCCGGTTCTGTCGGGTTAGTCGTCTGCGACGAATCGCCGATAGTCGGCGTCGCAACGGGGTCTGGCCGGTCAACGACTACCGCTCCGCGGAACTTCAATCCGGTCGGCAGAGTCGATTCAAAGGAACGCCGTGTGTAACCGGTTTCATATCCAGACTCAAACCCCTGCTGATAACCATCGCGGTAAACGTCCGATGCACCATATTCTTTGTTGTAAGCACGATCGGCTTTGAAATAGTCATCGTGACGACTGTAATTCTTAGCTAAGTTGTCGATCGTGTCGCGATACCCGGACATATATCCATCAGAATATCCCGTGCGAAAACCCCGCTGCAGAGCGATAACGGCATCCTGCGTCTGAGCTGAAACCACCGACGTCAGAACTGCCGGGAACCCAAAACTGCTTAATGAAATGCTTAACAAAACCGATCTTAGAAAACTTTGTGACCTCATATTTTCTCCTGTGAATTGATGCTTGGTGTGGCATGAAATATCTTATCCGCTTACGGTTATACACCAATACTTAATTATTTACAAGAACTTTCTTGCTATATTTGCAATCTATTTTCGTTAATCGTGTGCTTAACAAGACCAGCATTGATCAGCGAAAAAAAATGGCAGCGAACGCAGCGTTCACTGCCCAAGCATCCTGAGGAAGAAAATGGTTAGAAACTTTTGCGGAAAAGGTCCGACATTCTTATAAAGACTGTCCGGCTACTGCGTGCAAAACCCGGTTCCGCCTGATTTGTTAGCGGACTGAAACCATTGTAATTAAAATTGTCGTTGTATCCGGCATAGAACGCCGTGCCGGGATATCGGGTTCCGTGCAAACAAGAATTGACCGCTGGCACGCGAGTTCAAAGTATCGTAATCCCACCTAGCTTTTACATAAACAAAACGCGTGAATTGATAGGTTGAGCGAAGCGAGAAAATATTGGTGTCATACGCCACCAAACCGGCGTCATTTCGCGTCAACCGACTCTTTCTATAGTTAAGCGAGATACGCAGCGGATCACCGGTTTGTATTCAAAACCCACTTCCGCATCAAACTTGTCGTCCCGGACCCGGATCAAGTGCCGGAGGGGCTGCAAATGCCGGATATGGATTGATATTCGGATCTGCCTGATATAAGTAAAAGTGCTTGATATAAGTTAAGTATGCCGGGCTCGTAAGATAGTTTTGAAACGCGGGGACTTGCCTGCGGATAACGCGGGCCGCCACCCAAATCATAGTCAAACGCATTAAAAACCACCCCTGCAAATCCGAACACAGATAACTGCTTATTGACCGTCTTGCTAACGCTACCGTTAAAATAGGGTTGCCGCGCCGACCTCGTCGGTGCGCCAAACATTAAACCTGCGAAAACAATCGTATATAACCAACTCATAATCTACGTCTCCTAATTTGCCTGAAACTTGATTAGAAATTTCGCTTTATCTATGAGCAAAACACCGTCGGTTTTTGATTTATGGCATATTTTTTTCGTTTTTTTTTGCAAAAAATGTGTGCCGCTTCAATATGTTAGGCTTGGCAATTGGACTTGGCGATGCTTGCTCCTCCGCGGGAATGGGCATTTATAAAATGCGTATGTTAGTATTAACGTTTTCGTTTTCCGGATCGGGAAAACGATATTATATATCGGTCGGTTGACGCAGTCGTTTCCAACGCTGCTGCGGCCACCAATAATACTTATACGAGATGATGGAAGGCGAAACTTTACCGCAAATGATCATATCCGACGAAATACACCATTCGATCGCCGATGCCGACGACATGGAAGAGGTGTGGGACGAGAGTATTTCGGTCGGTGATGTATTCCGCAATCTGGTCGAGCATCCCGCTCAGATAATCACCCGGTGGAATTGGAAAGCCGCCTTGATCGGGGCCGTTCTTCGAGCGTCATTTTACTTTACAGTTTATCAGGCCAGCCGTGAAAGCTGGTTGGTGACGTTGACCGCCGTTCTTGTTGAATTATCGTTCAGGTTTCTGACAACCGGCCTCTCGGGAGCCGTCGTCCAGTCATTTAGGCGCGCAACTCCATTCTGGCTGGCAAACCTCATCGTCTCTGTATCGCTGCCGGCTTTCAGTCACACTGTCGAATTCGTCACACATTACGCACAGGAACGCTATCTCTACGACATTTTTGCCGCTTCGGAAAACAATGTCGCCCGGCAAAGAGCGTTCGCGATCTCAGTCTTATTCTCAGTTATTTCGGCCCTATTTAATCTCTTTGCGATGAAACACGGTGTTTTGCTGGTTGGTGCCGGTGAGGAGACACTTTCGCTTTGGGGTGATGTGAAGCGGATGCCGAGAATGTTAGGCGAATTTACCGCTTTTCTACCAGTACAGATCGCGAAATTTCTCGAGAATGGCAAGCTGCTAAAGGCCCTCGTGGCGTTTAGCGGTTTTGGCATAACGGTCGGAGCTATCCTTGGCATTGTTCGTGGGAAATGGCAATGGGCCTGGACTACGGCGGCTGGTGCATGGGTACTTCTACTGTTTTCGGTAGCACTAACCCTTTTTGTCCGTTATATCTCGAAACGAAAAGGCACTATGTACCGGAAACGCTACTAATCTCAAAAATCGCTCGTTATTCTTTTTATTATTCGTTGTTATAGAGAATGCTCGAATTAGTTTTTGCAAATTTGAGAGTTCGTCCGGTTCGCACGCTCATCAGTATTATTGGCGTCGCCCTCGGTGTGGTTCTTGTCGTGCTATTTACAGGACTCGCACGCGGCATGACAAACGATCTGGCCAAGCGGTCTGCCAACTGGAAGGCTGAGATCGTCTTTACGCGGCCCGGCGGTATGGAGGCAACAAGCTCGAATGCAGCGGTAAACGTGGCCTACGCCGGCAAGCTGCGTGAGATCGAAGGTGTGCAGTCGACGGTGCCTGTGATTCGTTACTTCTCACCGGATTCAAAAGGAACCTGGGGAATCAGAATGCTCGAGGGCGTCGAATGGCAGCCCTTTGCGGATATGAACGGGATGCAACTTGTGGAAGGACGTGCCCCGCTGGCAAACGACGAAGTGATAATGGATCAGCGCCAGATTCAGGACGACAGTTTGAAGGTAGGCGATACTTACGAGTTGTTTGGCGGTAAACAATATAGGATCGTTGGGGTTTTCACACCGCCGTCAGGTGCCCGGATAAAAATGTCGCTCACGGCGATGCAGGAGGCCCTGCAAACCGATAAATGCACATACATCCTCGTAAAGCTCAAAGATAGTGCCGACGTCAGCACAGTTGCCGCCAGAATAAACGAGGTGCTGCCGGGAAATAAGATCACTCTGACCCGCGACATGGTGATCGACGCTCAGGAGCGTATTCCCGGATTGAATACTTTCTTACGGGTTTTGGTCGCTCTCGGGGCGTTTGTCAGCACGATCTTTGTTTTGCTGTCGATGTACACCACCATCACCGAACGCCGAAAAGAGATCGGCATCCTAAAATCGCTTGGGGCCTCAAAGAGCTTTATTATCAAGGTGATCGAGGGCGAAGCGTTTATGATCGGCATTCTCGGCATCGTTCTTGGATTTGGCGCGTCGGCGGCCGCATCGTATCTGATCGCCAGGGAATTCGGCCTCGCATTTGAATTCAGCACGGGTTGGATATTAACCGCGATCGCCATTGCGGTCGGCGGTAGCCTGGTCGGTGCAC
>JBDSCV010000313.1:0-4495 GCA_039920905.1 Pyrinomonadaceae bacterium | reverse complement strand
TGTCCACGAATTGCCGGGTAGATCGCACGGGCAAGTGTCGAGTTATCCGCTGCGTTCATTTCGGAGACAACAAAGACCGCATGGCGCCCGACGGTAAAGCCCGCAGCATTAAGAGAGCCGTCTGCGTGGCTGGTCACCGAGCCATCAGATCCGTCAGGCAGATCGGTGTCGGTCACCAGTACAGAAATGACCTTGCCCTGGCGTTTCAGCACTATATGTGTAAAACGGCGTCCGTTATACAGACACGAATGGGCCTCAAGCAAGTGGATCTGATCAGAGGGAGCATCTTTGAAAACGGTTTTGACGGCTGCCACGACGGTCTTATCGATGTTTTTGTCAAAGGGGCCGTATTTTTTTGCGGCATCGCTGAGAGTGATCGGGTCTTCTGCGAGGTTAAATTTGACGGCGCAATTTTCATGATCGCCTATCGCCTGTTCGGACAGTTCGTTCCATGCGACGCGAACTGCATCTGCAATGACGCTGTTGCTTGCCTCGACAGTCGGTATTGGGAATGCTGAAGGATTGACAGCGACGATTGGTGTTCGGCGTATCAACATTATCCCTCCGAAAACTGCGACAAGCAGAAACGCCGCAGCGGCCATCAACGCTCCAAGCCGAGGCTGCTTGACGATGTCGGTAAAGCTTTCCCAAATGCCGGGCTGCAGTGCCGTCCGCTGCAGTTCGCCGCTGAGTTTTTTGGCAAATGCACTCTCGATATTGAAATCGGCCGACGTTTTGACGGCACTACGAAGACGATCACGCAGTTCGCGACTCGATGCCAGATGGGTTCGGCAATCGGAGCAGTTTTCGAGGTGCCGCAGCACGTCGTGATTAGTCTCGACCAGCAGCTCATCGCTGAGATACGAGTCGATCATTTGTCTAAATTCCTGACATTGCATAGGTTTTTCACCCCTCGGCCGCAAGACCAAAATCACGTGCGTAACCGTTTAATTCCTGCCTTAACAATCTCCGTCCGCGATGGAGCCGCGACATTACGGTGCCGATCGGCAGGTCAAGCAGGTCGGCGGCCTCCTTGTATGAAAATTCTTCGACATCAGTTAGCAGCACGACATCGCAATACTTTTGCGGGATACTCTTTAGTGCCCGCAGGATATGTTCATCTGTTAATGTCTCCGGTATCGGCGGCACAAACGCGACGGTCTCGGCGATCTGTTCCTCGGTGTCCTCGACAAGCTTTAATCGTCCAAGCTTCATACGGCGTTTTCCATTGACTCGGTAAAGTATCGTGACGAGCCACGCCCGGCAATTAGTATCTGGTACATACCGGTGAAAACTCTTGAGCGCCTGTGTAAAGGTCTCTTGCGTCAGGTCCTCGGCGATCGACGTGTCGCCAGCGAGCCATTTGGCGACGCGAAATACATCCGGCATACACGGCAGAGCCTCAGCCTCGAATGCCGCCCATTCTTTTTCACGCTCTTTGCCTATCCCCAACATGCCTGTTAACTTTACAGCTATCCCGCCCGGACACAATGATAATGTATGTTTTGAATGATTTTATTCCCGTAGCGGTAAACACCAGCCGGGAATAATAACGACCCAAAACAGCATACTATCCGTTGAGGGATAAATATATGAATAATCGATCTGTGTTAATAATAACAGTAATTTTATTGGCGGCAGCTATAACGGCGGCAGCGGTTTGGAATAAAACCGGTTCGGTATCGTCAAGAAATCAAACGGCCGCTACAGATGAACGAGCGGAAATGATGATGCCCAGCGAAACCGCCTTGCCCACGGCCGAAGATGTGCTGATCTCGGCAAAGAATGCTAAAACTGCTCCGGAACTTGCCGAAGGAAAATGGATCAACTCTGATGCGTTAACTCTCGCGGGCCTACGAGGACGCGTCGTGATGGTCGATTTCTGGACTTTCGGCTGCTACAACTGCGTGAACACTTTGCCAACGGTTAAGGGGCTGGACGCCAAATATCGTGAGAAAGGGTTAACGATCATTGGCGTTGAGACGCCGGAGACTGATCAGGAACGCGTTTTCGATAATTTGATTGCAGCAGTCAAACAACGCGGTATCAATTATCCTGTGCTGACGGATTACAACAGCCGGACTTGGGAATCGTTTGGTGTGAACGCATGGCCGACGATCGTTATTCTCGATAAGCAGGGACGCATCCGCTATCGCCATGTCGGCGAAGGTGCGTATGACGTGCAGGAAAAGGTCATCAAGACGCTGCTTGCCGAGGATGTAGTGACTGCATCAAGCGGTGCGGATGATGTTTTTGACGGCAAGCAGATCACCAAAACTAATGACGAATGGCGGAAACAATTGACACCAGCTCAGTATAATGTGCTGCGCGAAGAGGGCACAGAGCGAGCATTTACGGGCGAGTATGCCGACAACCACGAAGACGGTGATTATTATTGTGCCGCCTGTCACCTTAAACTTTTCAGTTCAACTACAAAGTTTGAATCAGGCACGGGCTGGCCCAGCTTTTATCAGGCAATAAATGCGAAGAACGTAATCGAAAAGGTCGATAGCACTTTCGGTTTTAAACGTACTGAGGTTGAGTGTGCCCGCTGTCACTCGCATCTCGGACACGTTTTTGATGACGGCCCGAAACCGACGGGGCTGCGTTATTGCATGAATTCGGTTGCGTTGAAATTTGAAGCAAAAAAATAGGAACATTACGGAATCACGGATGTCTGATGGTAATAATGCCACCGGGTATTCATCTATTTCCAAATCGTAAAACACCTATCTCTGACTCAACGGAATAAATACATAGAAACAGCGCATCTTGCCTGTGGACGGGATCCATACTCGTTATATATCGAAAATATCTTTAGGAGAAATAAAAAAATGAAAAAGCTAAAAATGATGATGTTTGTAAGCGTTCTGTTGCTATCAGGCGCGGCTGTATCGAGTTACGCTCAGGACAGCATGATGATGATGGAGAAAGCCAATCCAAAAAACCCTACCGTAGCAATTATTCGGGCAGATTGGTGCGGATATTGTAAGCAGCTTGAACCAACTATGATGGAACTAATGAAGGACTATGACGGAAAACTTAACTTCGTGATGTTCGACGTAACAAACAAAGAAACAACGACTAAAGCCGCCGCAATGGCAAAATCACTCGGTCTGAGCAAATTCTTCACGGCAAATAAGAAGAGGACGTCAACGGTTGCCGTTTTCAAAAATAAAAAGCAGCTTTTCAAGACCACAAATAATCAGGATCGATCGGCCTATGTAACTGCGTTTGATAAAGCAGTCAAAAAATCGTAAAGAGAGGGGGAGTAACAATGCGTTCGAAAATAGTGATGGGAATCATCGCGGGACTTATCGGCGGTGTTGTATTCGGCATGATGATGCAGATGATGGCGGCGCCGGACGGAAAGCCGATGATGGCAATGGTGGCTAAGGTGGTGCGCTCCGATAGTTTTGCCGTCGGGTGGTTATATCATTTGTTTAATAGCGCGGTGATAGGGGGCATCTTCGGTTGGCTGTTTGGCAACCGCATTCAGGGGTACGGCACAGGGCTTGGAATTGGTGCTCTCTACGGTTTTATTTGGTGGATCTTGGGCGGTCTTATTCTGATGCCGCTGCTTCTCGGAATGAGTGCGTTTGCACCGCTGAGGATGGAAATGATGCGCCCAGTTGCTATGGGCAGCTTCGTAGGACACATACTCTACGGATTGATTCTCGGTCTCAGCTTTTTGCTATTGAGGGGAAAAAACAGAGACGTCCTCGCTCCCCCGGCTTGAGAGACAGGACTGAGTTCTAACAAGCCCTTGTAGTGGAACGAGCTATACGGGCGCCACTTTCTTCCGTCTCAGGTTTAAGTATTCTCACGCGCCCTGCCAATTCAAGGCGTTATCAGTTGCTCCCTCTGAAAAAACAGCTTACCAATTAACCTTGCCTTCTTGCGAGGTGTCGATCTGGGTCAGTTCGACGCCTTCGTTGTAAAAGAAGATCTTCATATTGTCGAAAAGAAACTGATGCGAATCAGGATTTGAAACATCCAGGCCAAAGTGGTTGATTAGCTGTTTTTGCTTTTCCTGCCACTCTTTCCAGCAACCTTGACACATCTCTGCACCGATCTGCTGTCCCAGTTCGGTCGGGATCGGCGCGTAACCAAGCGGTTCGTTTTTCTGCCCGCAACGGGCACATTTGAATTTGTCGCCAAATAAAGCCATGTGAGGATTTTACCACAGAGAGAACATGAAAAACTTACCACAGAGGTCACAGAGAGCACGGAGATAAGAAATTGATCTCTCTTTGTACTGTGGGCTCTCCGTTATTTATATTCCTTGAGCTAATAAAATAGCAGCCAAAACGTCATCGTCCGAGGGTTTGAAGAGGCTGATCGCCTCCGCTTTGCTGTATGAGATTTTACCTGTGCCGTCGATGACGACCACGCCGCGGGCTGAGCGTCCGGCGAGCCATGATTTCATATCGTATTGTGTCGAAACGGTGCGGTCGGTGTCAGACAGTAGACGCAGCGGCAATTGATTCTTTTC
>JBDSCV010000312.1:0-11046 GCA_039920905.1 Pyrinomonadaceae bacterium | reverse complement strand
TTCCCACAGCCGCGAAACCTTGATCCGAAATTCGACCAATGCCCTACTCACATTAAAATGACGGGCGATCTCGTTCACGGTTTTCCCTTGGTTGACCATCCGTCTGAGAGCCGTATATGGAACCAATGCGGCTGTGCCGGTCGAATAGGCCTCTTCTTCGATTGCATGATTATAGTCGCGGGCGATGATCTTGCCGCTCTTGTCGCGGTTTTCGATGGCGAGACGGCTCGGTTTGTGTCCGAGAAAAACGTGGCTAACTTCTTCCATAAGGGTCGCATTTTGGCGGTTCTTGCCGTGGGTGGGATTTAGAATTATGAGTTTCGTGCCATCCGGCAAAGTGTGTGAAGCCGCGCCACCAGACCATGCGTCTTTACCGTCGCCAATTAGATGAGATCTGGTTTCGGGACTCAGTAACGGCTCGATCTGTTCAAATGACGCAACGAACAGCTTGGCGTAGTAGGCAAGTCTGAATGGATCAAGACGCTGATCGTCGCGCTTCAGACCCGCGAACTCGCGCAGACCTTGCGCCCTTATCTCGTGATGGCGGCCTTTTTGTGTTGGGGGAACGTCGGGAGAATTCACGGCTTTGGTCGAGTGACGTGGAAAACTATTTTAATCGCAGGAGGCTTTCGACCGAAATGTCTTCGTCAACAGCTTCCCAATGCATTCCAATTCCATCGCCTATGAGTCGCCAATTCTCTCTCTCAGCGGGAGTGGCATTCTGAAGTCTCGGAAACCATTCCAACGGAACCGTTATTTCGCGTCCGTCAGCCAGAATTACAGTGAGACTGTCATCCGTGCAGGATACCTCGATGGCAATAGGTTCAACTTCAACTGCTAAAATACTCATTCCATTTCTCCAGCAATAGCTGTTGATTTTCTTGGATTATCCTATGCAATTCCGTGAGTTCATTACTACGAAATCGATGTGATTTTACCAGTAAAATAGTCTCTAACCAAAACTTGGCAACTCTTTCAGCCTGTTCAACATGCATATGCGGCGGTTCGACTCCATCAAGGCTGAAAAAGAAGAATCTATAACCTCTGAGTCGCAAAACCGTCGGCATAGAACTAAATTAAACCTCCTTATACTCAGAATCAACATCCTCTGACGAAAGTGCGACACGATAATTCTTTGACTGTTTCTGCTTTGTTATAAGCAGATCGTCCTTTGTTTTTAGCAAATCGGCACGATTATAAACTGAGAGTTCGAAATTATAGCCGTGTGTGATCGCATCTTTTGGACACGCCTCGACGCAGAATCCGCAAAAGATGCAGCGGCCGTAGTCGATGTTATAAACCTTTGCGTAACGCTCGTCGCGACCGATACGCTCGGCGTAGGGGCGAGGATCGTCCTCGGCCTCAATGTAGATACAGTCTGACGGGCAGGCCGCCGCACATAAATAACATGCGACACACTTTTCCTTACCAGCCTCGTCCACGTGCAGTAAATGCTGCCCGCGATAGCGCGGTTGAACCGTGATCGGCACGTCCGGATACTGCACCGTCCATTTCGCACGCGGTATCTCGGAGATCGTTCTTTTCATCCCCTTGATAACTGCGACCGTTGATTGAATTACATCCGAAATAATCGACATAAATTACCTAGAAGTTGCCAAGTCCACCGGCAACAAGACCGGCGAAATACAGGATAATAAATATAAGACTTAGAAGCATACCAATCGCCCCGGTAATAATTCCACCCATTGCCAAACCGGCTCCGCCGTATTCGCCCGGATTTTGAGAAGCCTTACTCTTAGCCATAAATCCCAGGACAAGAGCAGCAATACTCAATACAAATGAGCCGCAGCATACGGTCATGCCGAGAATTCCACAAACAAGCGAAATTATCGCGAGCGTTTTATTCTGGCCCGCGACTGGCGCCTGGAACGGAGCGTTCGAGCCGATCTCTTGATTTTGCCAGCTTGCATTCGGTGCGGGCGGCGGCGCCCACTCGGCAACAGAGGCCGCTGGCGCCGGATCGAATTGTGAGATGAACTCAGGCTGGATCATCGTCGCCGGTTCTTCTTCATAAGGTAGCGTTGACGAGGCTGGTTCGTCATACACCGGGGACGCAGCCGGATCATCCGCAATATTATCCGAGACCGAAAACGGTGAGGGCGGCGGAGCGGCCCCAAAGCTGCTTTCCTGAACTTCAGGTGCGATAAAACTCGGCGGCTCGGGCTCAGGAATTTCCTCAATCGCCGGAACGTCAATAATTTCAGCGCTTCCGCCGGTTGTAAACGCATCCTCCATCTCAGCGTCGGTCGCATACATTGTCTTTAACGGGTCAGCCTGCGGCAGGTCTAAAACATCGTCCGGCTCGGCGATCGGCACCGATCCAACGGTTTGATGAATAAAAGGTTCGGCCTCAACCTCATCCGCCGCTGTCGCCGAAGGTGTTTCCTCCGCCGTTTCCATCGCGGGGAACCGCTCGGCGATAATGGTCGCATACGGGTCAAAGACCGGAGGATCGTCAACCAGCAGCGTTCCGTCAACCTGACAAAACCGCATCGAATCTTCAAATGTCGTATCGCAAGTCGGGCATTTTTTCATAATAGTTTAGAGTGCGGGCTTTAGCCCGTTTTTTAGGTATAGATACGATCAACGATATCTAAACACAATTTACGTTGAAACAAAATCAATTCTAACAGTTTACAGGCTAAAGCCTGCACTCTGAACGAAGAACTAAACTAATTCAAGTTTGCTAAAGAAATACGCGATCTCGATGGCGGCGTTCTCGTCCGAGTCCGAGCCGTGAACGGCATTTTCGCCGATCGACGTCGCAAAATCCTTGCGTATTGTATCCTCGGCAGCCTCAGCCGGATTTGTCGCTCCCATCAGCTCGCGCCACGCTGGAACGGCGTTTTCCTTTTCTAATGCAAGCACTACACATGGCCCGCTTGAAATAAATTCGCACAGCTCGTCGTAAAAGCCTTTGCCCGCATGAACGGCATAAAATTCCTCAGCCTGCTTCCGCGTCTGGTGAATAAGCTTCATCCCGCGAATGCTAAAACCCGCACTCAAAATACGGTCAATGACCTTCCCCTGATTCCCCGCCCGAACCGCGTCGGGCTTGATGATTCCAAATGTTGAATTGCTCATTACTAACTATTTACTGTCCTTTTTATTGTCCCTTTTGTTTTTCTGTACTTTTTCTTTTGTCGTTTTTTATCTATTAAAGGTTTCTCAGGCATTTCAGTCATAGCCTAAAATAAATCTTAGTTGACACACTCGAAACTGGAACTTCAATCAAATCTTGGGTACCCCCAAATTCGTCTATTATTTCGCAGCCACCAACTTCTAAAGAAACCTTAAAGTCCGATTTTTTATCGTTAGGAATTGAGTAATCGTTGATAACATCCTTGAAACAAGTTTTTGACACCTTGATGGCGTATACCCCGTTTGGAATTGAGAAATTAAACATTCCATCTGAATCTGTCTTAGTCCCAACGATAATCAGATCCTTTCCCATCAACTCAACATTCGCACCCGGAATAACAGCCCCATTCGGATCGGCAACCTCTCCACGAAAAATCACACTCTGAGTTTGAACCGCAACTCCGAACGCTAACATCAAAATTGCGCTTCGCAAAAAGATCATAGAAATTTTGATGCCCAATGTAACGAAAAGGTCGCTCAGCCCCGAGGCAGTCTGAGCAAGGACTTCCTGTACTGCAAGACCAATGTCCGCAGGCGATTCGACAACACGTAGACCTCTTCGGCCAATATCTAACTTCAATTACCGGTTAAGCCTTTGTAAACTCATCCCATTCAAATCCTAAATCTTTAACTACACTTCGCAGCGTTCCGTTTTTCAGATCCTTACTCCCCCAATCCGGAACAGCGACAACAACAATAGGTGATTGTTTCGGATTGATCCATTTTCGATGTGAGCCGCCGCCTTTTCGGCGAAGTTCCTGACAGCCGAATCCTTTCAGCTTTTTCTCTACCTCACGGTATCTCATGCGGCTTCGAGATGGACTAGAGCGTCAGTCATAAATGGCATATTTCTAGTGATCGGTCGTAATACATCCGGCAAAGGCTGGTTGAGTTCTTCATAGCCTTCGATAAGTGCTTCGAGTGCATCCGAAACATTGATCGAAACTTCATCGAGAGTATCGGCTTCGGTGATGAGGCCCGGAAGAATAGGACAAGTAATAGTCCAACCGCCTTCGGGTTGTGGCTCCATTACTAGAGGTAATTTGTAAATATTTTCCATAATTCCACCTAGCCGATTTTAACACTTTCGGCTACGAAGATTTAGCTCAAACTTTCCTTCACCGCCTGCCCGATATCCGCCGGTGATTCGACAACGCGAATTCCCGCTTCTGTCAATGCCTTCATTTTCTCCGCAGCCGTGCCTTTTCCGCCCGAAATTATTGCTCCGGCGTGGCCCATGCGGCGTCCGGGAGGTGCAGTTTGGCCGGCGATGAACGCGACGATCGGTTTGGTTACGTTGCCTTTCGCGTAAGCAGCGGCATCTTCCTCGGCGGTGCCGCCGATCTCGCCGATCATGACGATGGCGTCGGTTTCGTCATCGGCTTGGAACAGACGCAAAGCGTCGGTGTGATTGGTGCCGATTATCGGGTCGCCGCCGATGCCGATGGCGGTTGACTGGCCGAGGCCGAGAGCGGTGAGTTGGCCAACGGCTTCGTATGTGAGCGTGCCCGAGCGCGACACGACGCCGATCCTTCCTTCTTTATGAATATGTCCGGGCATGATGCCGATCTTGCATTTGCCGGGCGAGATAATGCCGGGGCAGTTTGGACCGATGACGCGCGTACCTCGAGTTCCAAGTTCCAAGTTCCAAGTTCCAAGTTGCAGAGCCTCAGCTTCCTTGTCAGCGAGGTAGTGTTTTACTTTCACCATATCGGCAACGGGAATTCCCTCGGTGATGCACACAACGAGCGGTATTCCCGCATTTGCGGCTTCCATTATCGCGTCTGCGGCAAATGCGGGCGGCACATATATTACCGAGGCATTTGCTCCTGTTTCACGAACAGCATCCGCGACGGTATTAAATACTGCAACGCCTTCGTGCGTGCTGCCGCCCTTGCCGGGCGTGACGCCGCCTACGACATTTGTGCCGTATTCGCGCATCTGCAGCATATGAAAAGTGCCTTCCTTACCGGTGATTCCCTGGACGATTAGGCGTGTATTCTTATCAACTAAAACGCTCAAGTGTTTTCTCCTGAAATTGCTGAAAAAGCGAAAGGAAAGTATAACATGCCGTTTCCGAGCGGACGCAATCGGCCCAAATCAACTTTTTCTGGACAATTTCCAGACCGATTACGTTTGAAAACTAGCAACTTGAAACTCCGGACTCAAAACTCAACCTCATGCGCCAGCTTTATTCATTTTATTTCGACGCTTTCTGGATCGCGGTTAAATCGAACCTCGAACACAAATTGCGCGCATTCCTGACCCTCATCGGCATTATCATTGGCGTCGCGGCGGTGGTCGTGGTTGGAGCCTCTATCAGCGGGCTAAAAACATATGTGGTCGATAAGGTAGGCAAAGTCCTCGGCTCGAACCATTTTATGATAACCAGAATGGCCTCGACCGGACATATGGCCGACGACGAATTCGAGCGCAAAAACCGACTAAATAAGGATGTAAATTAAAGTGAATACCTCTATGTAAGGGCTAATTGTAAGTCTTGTTTATATGTCGGCGCCGAGATCGGAGCGAATGCCGACATCGCTCAGGACGGTATCGAAATGCCGTCAACGCAGATATTTGGCTCGACTGACAATATGTACGAGATGACCGACAAAACGCTCAACGAGGGGCGTTTCTTCACTGCCGAAGAGGTCACGCGCTCAGCCAACGTTTGTGTTATCGGCATGGAGGTAAAAGGTAAATTCTTTTCGATGGACTCGGCAGTCGGGAAGGTATTGAAGATACGCGGCATTCCGCTTCAGGTTATCGGGGTCGAGGAAAAACGGGGATCATTTGTCAGCCAGTCGATGGACCGGATGGTCTATATTCCCATCTCGTTCAGGGCATCGTTTCATAATCCTCGTTGCATACCATTAGTCTATTGCGGCAGCCCGACTCTCCCCAACAAATCTTGAAAGCGCGGGTCTGGACGCAGATTATCCCACTCCGGCGTGACTTTAAGAAAAGTCATAACCGAATCTCTATCTTCAAAGGCTTTCTCCAACCAGCGAAACGCTTCGTCTCGCTCGTTTAGCTTGGCGTAGAAAACTGCCATATCTACGGGATAAACATATTCTTCTTTTTTTAAATCCTCTTTCTTAAAGTCGAGAAATTTCTGCCAGTAACCTTTTGCCCCTGACTTTTTGAGAGCGTCTATGATTACCGCCTTCCATTTAGCCACTTTCTCCGCGTTTTCTCCTTGAAGAACCAACGCCTTCTCCCTTTCCGCCAGAGATTCTTCAAACATCTCCTTTTCTTCATAAACTATAGAAAGATATTCGTGCGTTCGGACGTAAGCGGGGTCTAAATCTACCAGCTTTTTAATATGCTCTATGGCGCGGTCATACTGGCGGGCATAATAGTATGCCAATCCCAAGTCCGTGCTGATGGCGAATGAAAGCGGGTCAAGTTCCAGCGCGCGGTTATACGCGGCGAAACTTTCGTCAAAGCGACCCATTGCGGCAAGCGATTCGCCATACCAGTGATGAGCCGTCGGATAATTTGGGTTGAGTTCGATCGCTCGCTTGTATTCTCGCTCGGCGGTTGCCCAATCCCATTCGTAATAAAAACTCACATTCCCTAAGACGGCATGCGCTTCGCCGAGCGACGAGTCAAGCTCCAAGGCTTTCAACGCGGCGGCTTTCGCCTTCGGATTCGCTTCTCGCGGCGGCAGAATCGGTATGACAACATAACAGTCGGCTAATGCTGCGTACGCTAGCGCGTATTCAGGGTCTTTCTCTATCGCCATCTGGAAATATTCAATACCTTTATTGACACCTTCTCTTGTCCGTTTATTCCAGTGATAGCGTCCTTGCAAATAAAGCTGATAAGCCTCCGCATTGGTGGTGTAGTTTTTCGCTAACTTTTGCTCGTCCGCGCCCGACAATTTTGCTCTCAGTTTGTTTGAAACGTCGCGGGCGATCTCATTTTGTAGCGAAACGATATCTGTGAGCTTTCTGTTGTATTGCTCACCCCAAATCTGATTGCCAGTATTCGTGTCAACCAGTTCCAAACTAAGCGTCAACTGGTCGCCATGCTGCACAACGCGGCCATTTAGAAGTGCCTGGACGGATAATCATTCCCGATAGTTCGTGGATTCACACCCTTGCCTTTGTAGTGAAACACCGTACTTCGCGCTTTAACAGCAAGTTTAGGCAATTGCGACAAACTGTTAATCAATGTTTCCGTCATTCCGTCAGAGAGATATTCGACATCAGCATTCCCGCTCTCGTTGACTAAGGGCATCACGGCGATCGACTCGATTTGTTTGGTGGGCGAAAAATACTTGTACCCAAAAAATCCACCAAGGGCGATGATCGCGAGCAGAAACGGAATTGCCAACAGCCGCTTGTCGAAGCCGCGTTTAGGAGCTTCGGCGACACCGGACGGCAAGACCGCAGTTTGCTCGGTCGTGTGTATCTGCGCCCGCGTCGGAGCCTCGCCGACCGCATCGGTTGTGTGAAGAATCGCGGTCGCCGGTTCATCTTCCGAGATTTGACCAATAGGCACGGAGCCTTGCACGAGCGGAGTTCCGTCCTCAAGGCAGAAACTCAGCGTGTCGTCGTAGTAATCCCGTCTGCATTCCGGGCATCGCTTCATATTTTGGTAATTAAACGCTAACAATGGTCAATGCCGGAAAAGCAGTCCGGTAAATTCCTGCGTCGAGCGTAAGCAGATCATATCCGTTTACGAGGGCGTGAGCTCCGATATAGAAATCGGTCAAAATCCGTCGCGGGTGATCGGCATTTTGCCGCCTGCGGCGAGCGGTGTATTTCTGAAATGCCGCTCCAGCTTCACGCCAAACAGCTTCGCTGCTCGACCAATCGACCGTAATATTCGCATCCTTTAGAAATCCGTTAATAAAATCCTCAGTCCGTCCGGGACACGCAAGTAACTCGCCAAACACCGCACCGCAGATGACGATACCGCCTCGGGAGGAAGCGGCATCAAGCATATCAAGCACCGCTAAATGAGCAAGCTCTTCGGCATCCCAGAGCGCGACGATAATGTTCGTGTCGATGGCCGATATCATTCCGGATCTCGCATCTCCCGCACAAAGTCAATGACCGCCTGGCGGCCCTTGCCGATGCCCGGATTCCCGATTCCTGCATATTTTGCGAACGGGCTTTCCTTTTTATCGGGCCTCACAACCATATCTCGGCCGTTCTGCTCAAAAACCAATCTGTCGCCTTCCTTGACGCCAAGTGCCTGACGAACTATTAACGGAATCGTTATCTGCCCTTTGCTTGTAATTTTTGCATTGCTTTGCATATCCAAATTCTCCGATTCCTTACTTTAACACAAATCGCCTTACTTTCTAAAAACATTAATCCGCTATTCCCGACATCGCTTCATGCAAATAAAAAAATCCGGCGTAAACTCTCGTCCAGTTTGAATAACTGACAAAGAGTTTAAGTCGGATCGTAATTTATGCCAAGGCGTTTAGTTAGCCAATTCTTTCTGAAACCAAAGCACCTCGTTCGGAGCGACTGATTTGGAATGCTCCTTTCGCTGGCGGGCGGCGGCGAGCAGTTGGGCGGCGGTTTTGCCGTCATCGCCAAAAGCGGCCCAGCCGGCTCATCGAGCGTGCAAAAAAATCCATCTGACGTAAGTTGTTTTTCACGACCTGCGCCACAAAGTTCAGTACTCGGTCACCCGTGGCATGTCCAAACGTCTGATTGATGTCGTCAAATTCTGAATGTCTATCGCCAGGATAGTCAGCGGACGATCTTCCCGCTTACGTTGCGCTTCGGCTATCTGATTTTCGAGTATCAGGTAAAAGGCTCTCTGGTTTGGCAGTTCGGTCGTGACATCGGTGAGCCCATTGGCATGGCTGCGTTCAAACGCGATCGAAGCAAGCATCAAAGGGGAGACACGTGTCCCAACCGCTTCAAAAAGCGACTGGTCAACTTTCGCCATATCGAAAACGGTGTCGAAATATGATTGCAGCACTCCAAAAACTTCGGTTCCGTGGCAAAGCGGGATCGCGGCCGACGAGCCGAATTCCTATCCGGCATCGAGGGACATATAATTGTCGATCTCAACTTGGCGGTTTGAGTAGCATTGACCCACAAGTTCCTCATCAAAACCGATCATTTGATTTTTTTGCTCGATGGCTCCCATGCCGTCAGTTTGGACGACGCAAAGCTGCGTCCGCGTCCCGTCAAGCAGATACAAGACCATCGATTTGACAGGAACCCGATCGCGGACACGACTCGTGACAAGCCGGAATGTATCGGACGACTTTAGCGAACCGGCAAAGAGTTCACCGGCTTCGTCAAATGCAGCCAACCCTCGTCGGACATCGGCGTCAGAGGCCGAACTCGCTTCGTTCCTAGCCGGCCGTCTCTTCGATTGCCACAAATGTGTAAACACACACGCGAGCAAGAAGAGTAGGAGAATGCCCGAAAAGCCACTTTTTTGCAGTCAGATCGAACGATGAGTTGGCCAGGAAGAATGTCGAGACTATCGCACAAAGCGAAAACAATACGATCAACATCGGATATGCAGCCACTGTACGGCATCTGTCGCGCCGACGCTCGATTTCGTAAAGTTCATTCAATTCTTTGATCTGATGGTGGAAAACGGCCAGGAATTGTGCGAAGAACTGACACTTTTAAAGATAGCTTCTCACGCCAAATTAAGTCACGAATTATTTTCCGGCCCAATAAATACGGGTATTCCCGATATACTCTTGATACCTTAAAAAATAAAAAAAATATCCTTAAAAAAAAGGTTTTTTGTCAATTTTAGGTTGACTATTGCGTTTCGTATTACTATATTGACGTTTGCCTTGAATAAGAAAGAATTCAGGGCGAACGGCTGTGTCCGATCAGCCGAATGCTACTAATACTTTAATATTAATCTTTGAGAAAGATGGGAGTTTGTAAAACAAAATGAAAAAAGTAATTGTACTTTCGACCGTACTTGGTCTGAGCGCTTTAGGAATGGCTTGCGGCGACGCAGGAACGAACGTAAATGTAAATGCCAAACCGGCAAACAACACTGCAACAATGGCACCGGCAAATAACACCGCAATGGCGCCGGCTAATAATACTGCTATGGCACCGGCCAATAACTCGGCTATGTCAAACGCCAACAGCAATGCCATGAAACCCGCAGCCAACGCTCCGACCAACATGAACAAACCGGCGAACAACATGAACAAACCGGCGAACAAATAGTTCCTAGTTTTTCATATCAATCAAAGAAAGGCACCCGTTTTAGTACGTGGTGCCTTTTTTCTCCGCCGGGCTGGGGCAAACAAATATCGGGTTTTCGTGTCTACGGGGTTGACTTAAGAGCCAGTCGTCACTATATTGTGCAATGTTCCTAAAATAGAAAGACATGGGACAAGGACTGTGCTTGCACGGTCTTCGGTAAGTTAAATTAGATCTAATCTTTGAAGAAGACAGGAGTATCATCATGAAAAAAGTAATCGCACTATCAGCAGTTCTTGTTATGGGTGCTTTAGGTATGGCTTGCGGCGACTCAGCTGCTAACAACATGGCTAATAAAACAGTCGCTAACGCAATGAATTCAGTTGCAAACGCAGCTAATGCAGCAGCCAATGCCGCTCAATCGGCAGCAAACACAATGGCTAATCAGGCTAACTCAATGGCAAATGCCGCTAATGCAATGGCGAACAAGCCGGCGATGAACGCTCCGGCGAATTCGATGGCCAACAATTCGAACATGAAGAAACCGTAAGCGTTTCTTACAGAAAATGATAAGCCCGATCGTTCTATACAGTCGGGCTTTTTTTGTATTTCGCTTTACCAGATCGCACCAAGGTTATGAGTTGACTTAAGGGCTCCTACCGACTATATTGTCGAAAGATCGTATCTAGAATTGAATGGTATCGAATACAGTCTTTAGATC
>JBDSCV010000311.1:0-12366 GCA_039920905.1 Pyrinomonadaceae bacterium | reverse complement strand
GCCGTTTCCGCGCAACCTATACAAGCTTATTGAATTTACTTGACGCATTTGGCAATTTTGAACAGGTGCGTGCGATCGCCGAAAAGAGTTTTGCCTTTCGCGAAAGCCGACGCATGAGCGCCGACAGCCGTCACGTGGACGGCTCTGAAATGCTGAGTGATCGCATTTGGGAACCATTCGAACGTCGTGCGAAGGTATTAGATCATTTTGAATATCTGGATTTTGAGACTGAAACAGTCACCGAATCCGGCAAATGGCTTGCAGATCTTCGCATCGACCGTCCGCTGCTTGTCGGTGAGGCACTCAAACACGGCACATTTGACAGCCTAACGATCTCCGAAACTGCGGGCCTGATGGCGTCGGTCGCCTCGGACGCTGACCGCAGTTATGGCGAGATGCGCTCATCCCGGCGAATGACGGACATCCTCGCTAATTTTGAGGACATTGTCGTCGCAGTTTCAAATGTCGAGTGGAAAAACGGCGTGGAACCCGCAGAAGAAATTAACTACTCCGCCGCCGCGGCAGCCGAACGCTGGACCGCCGGAATGGAATGGGACGAACTGGTGATGCACACACGCGCCGAAGAGGGCGACCTCGTCCGTCTGTTATCGCGTACCGGCGAAGCATTACGCCAACTCGCAAATCTTCGAGATTCAAATCCTGCCGCCGCGGCGATCGCACAAACTGCGGCGGAGGCGATATTGCGCGAGCCAGTAAGGTAACTATTCGACTACTTCAATCCGGTCTCTGAATACGATTACGAGTTTGTGGTTGGCAAGACTTGCTTTAATCTGAGTCCAATTTTGATCGATAAATCGCTTAATTCATGGAGACGCATGTTTCCAATTTGGAAGTGAACTATTTTTGGTGGTGGATTGAAATAACAATCCGGTTTGAAAAATCAGAATCTTTAGTGAGAATCGTAAGGTCGTGCTGTCTAGCAGTTCCATATCGCGGAGTCAATCATTTTGTTGCTAATTTCGACAACAAAGCTAAATTCATCATCTCTCCATATACTCGTATTTCGCGGAAGATTGACGTCAACCAGAAACCTTTTCATGCTAAGACAGGTTCGATCACATAATTATTACTCATTAAGCTTGCAGCAAAGTGAAGGCAAGCATAGACATCCTCGTGCTCAAGACTCGGATACTCAGCAAGGATCTCATCAATACTGTCGCCACAGGCAAGAAAATCAAGAATTGTCTGAACAGCAATTCGTTGACCTCTAATCGCGGGCTGCCGTTGAGCATATCTGGGTCGATGGTAATTCTATCTGCGATTCTCTCCATTTCTGAATCTTAGTCCCAAAATGATTTATGAGTCAACATAAATAACGGCATTCCTACATCTCTTTTACCATTTCATGCTGACTGAGGCGCTCGAAAAATCCGCGATTGAGGAAAAAATTCATTGCCGTAGTGATCGATTTGTCGATGTTGATCACCTGCATCGAAAAGCCGTCGGCCATCTCGGTCTTCATTGCCCGGACGAGTGCCGTGCCGATGCCGCGATTGCGGTGATCTTTGCTTACGGCAAGTTGAGCGACACGTCCGAATTTCGGGGAGAATACGATATAGCCGACGCATTTCCCGCCCTCAAATGCACCGAGAAACTTCTTCATTTTCATGCTTCGCTTTACCGCATCGACCGAGTTTTGCCACGAAGGTTTGCCGTCCCAAAATGATAAAATCAGATCCCAGTCTGGGTCGTGGATATCTCGTATCTCATTATTCGGCGGCTCGTGGACGGACGCATTTAACTCACCGTCACACTGCAAAAGAGCGAGTTCGCGAGCTACATTAAAACCCAGCTTCGCGTAGAGATCGATGGCACCGGCGTTTGTCGTAACTACTTCCAACAGATATTGCTCAAAACCTCGATCCTTAAATACCGGCAGCATGAACGCGAATATCTCCTTGCTTACGCCCTGGCGGCGATGATCTGGAATAACCCCGGTTCCCGCGTCGTAAACCGTGAGCCTCCCTCCCCAATGTCCAAACCCGTTGAGCGAAAATCCCACAAGTTCGTTAGTCCGGATACAGCCTGCGGTCCTTTCGAGGTCAACGCCGGTTAAAATGATGTGATTTCTAAACTGTGTCTCGGTCAGCGCAAAGGGCACGACGTAATCAGAAAACGCCTCGATAAAGGTGTCGTAAAGCTCCTGAAAATAGTCTTCGTTCAAAAACCGGCAATGCCTCAAAGCGGTTTCGTTTCCATTAGCCATTTGTTAGAATGAAATCGTGATTACGGGTGTAACTAGCCAATTTAGTTAAGGTTGGATAAAAATGCAAGTACTGTTGGCAGATGAATACGGATTTTGTTTCGGGGTCGAGCGTGCGGTCGAGATGGTCGAAGAGGCTCTCGAGGGCGGCGAGACCGTCCGCAGTCTTGGCCCACTGATCCATAACGATCAGGAAATGCAGCGTTTAGGCAAGCACGGCGTGACCACCATCAGTGATCCGGTCCAGATCGGGCGTGGCGAAACCGCCGTCATTCGTGCCCACGGCGTAACTCCGCAGGTGCAAAAGGAGTTAGAAGAAAAAGCGACGAAAGTCGTCGATGCGACGTGCCCCTTTGTGACCCGCGTTCAAAAATTGGCCGCCCGTGCCGCCGAACAAGACAGACACGTGGTCATTGTAGGCAGTCCGGATCACCCTGAGATGATCGGCGTCAAAGGCTATGCCCCGGATCACGCATATGTTATAAAAGACGAGACCGAGGTTGCCGGCTTGCCATGGCTGCGGCATCCGCTTGTGGTTTCGCAAACGACTATCAAGGCCAAGACTTTCTTTGACACCGCCGAGGCGATCAAGACACGCACGCATGACGAAGTTCAGGTGGTCAACACCATCTGCTCAGCCACCCGCGACCGTCAGGAAGCCGCCCGCGCACTCGCCGGAATGGTCGATGCTTTTTACATTATCGGCGGTCGCCACTCATCAAACAGCGTCAAGCTGCTGGCCGTCTGCAAAGAGCAGTGCGAAAAAAGCTTCTTAATCGAAACCGAAGACGAGATCAATGACGCCGACCTCGCAGGAGCCGAAAAAGTCGGCGTCACCGCCGGCGCCTCAACCCCCGACTGGCTCATCGAAAAAATAGTCAAACATCTCGAAGACATCGGCCGCAGCCACGCCACGGCTTTAAAAGCGTAATCCGAAATCTTTATGGAGTGATCAGATATTTTGGAAATGGTTGGAATCAATATCTCAGGATGCTCGACCAATGCGAATGTCCGGTTTCAGCCATCTGAGTAACCTGTTCGCGAAGAGTTTTATATAAGTCAGTATTCTGATATTGTGTTGAAAAGTTTGAGGCTTTCTTTTCATGTCATCCACCGTAAATTATAGACGTAATCCGCTTTTTTCGCTCGTTAAACTATCATTGGCGCTGCTGTTTCTCACGGTTGCCGGTAGCGCGCAATCTAGCGGCATACTTTCGGCGGTTGTGATCGCGGATGATTTCCTTTGGGATAGTCCGTCCATCTCATCAGCACCTAAACAGGCCGTTTTGAAAGGCACCGAACTTAAGGTAATTAAAGTTCCGTATTCCTCTTGGTATTACGGCTTTCCGGTAGGGACTCAAATATTGGGATAGATACCCAGCAATTCGATTCGGCTCGTTAGGGCAACAGCAACTCGTAGGCCATCAGGGAAGGCTCAATCAAATTCACTGCCTCCAAAGTACCTTGTCCTCGATCTGCCTCCAGATAAAGTCGAAGCGCGTAAGCAAGATTCAAAAATCGTTTCACCGAACAAGAAACCCTCTAATTATTGCGTACCTCCCCTGTACTGTCCTGATATTGCTGATATTTTTCAGAGCCTTGTTGAAAACCGAGATAAATTTCAGAAGAGGCAATTTGAAAAAACCGTTGACTGGGACAAGAGAAAACTGAATATTTTTGGAGATATAAAACTCCCGGAGGGGCACGTCGCATCTGATCAGATGGTCTTCCTCTATGAAGAAGGCACCGGCCAGTTAACAGCGACTCAGGAGACTTATGACGCCGATGCCGAAAAATGGACGTTCCCGTTGTACTTCGATAAAAATGCGCCAGGAACCTGTTTGCCACTGATGAGTGAAAAAACGGGGACACTATTTTGTCTTCTAGCTCCAGAACAATTCGCCGATTATCGACAGGCATACGTTCGTATGCCGCCAGCGGTCGCCGCAAACAATAATAAAAAGATTCAAATTGCGTTTGTTGGACGGCTTGTCCTGCCCCATGTCGAAGAGTCTTACTCCGTAGCCGCAACATCCAGTTCTCCTCGAATAGAATTCGATCTAAAAGAAATAATTTGCCTTAATCCCAAAACGGGAGTCCGGTGGAACGTCGAATTCGAAAAAACTGCAAAAATAATTACTGTGGAGTCGAAACCGACAGCCACGCCGAAACCAATGGCCACCCCGCCGCCAAGGGCTGAAAGGAAGGCATTGGTCCTAGGACCGACGGAAGCACAAACTGAGGTTCAATCCACTATCAAAATAATTGCTGAGGCAATTGCCCACGAGGATTTCTCGTCTTTCCGAGAATCGCTAGCTCTCGCTGTCAGGGACGCTCGAACAGAAACAATATTGAATGAAGACTTTCGCCATTTGCTAAGATCACAGATACGGAACGCCCTAGTGCTCCGGGCGCTGAATAACGTAAATCCAATCCTTTCGTCAGAACCCTTAGTGCAGTCATCGTCAAACGGTTCTGATTATTTGACCGTGACGGGAACGTATCCCGCTGTTTCCGGCTTAACAACAACTTTTTATTTTAAGTACGTTAAGGAAGATGGGATATGGAAACTTTTCTTCTACGATCTGGATATTAAATAAGAAAAAGGCCCCGTCGAAAGTCGAGGCCTTTTGATTTATGAACCCAGTCTCTACCACTCCCGGTTCTCACAGGAATCACGGCGCTCGTGGTACTGACCTACTTCTTCAACCACCCGAACAGGGCATCAACGGTAATATCGCGATTTGTTTCGTAAATGGCTTTTGTCAGCGGGAGCGACGTCGGGCAGACTTTTAGGCAGTTTTGGGCGTTGCCGCAGTTGGTGATGCCGTCGTCGCCGAGTAGGCCGTTGAGGCGGTCTTCGGCGGTGATCTTGCCGGTCGGGTGCATATTGAAAAGGCGGGCCTGGGCGATGGCTTGCGGGCCGATGTAGTTGTCGTCGCCGTATTGGGGACAGGCTTCGAGACAGCAGCCGCAGGTCATGCACCGGGACAGGGCATATCGATCCTGCGCCGTTTCGTTGGGAATATGCGGGCCGGGGCCGAGGTCGTATGTGCCGTCGAGCTCGATCCAGGCGTTGACTTGTTTGAGATGATCGAACATTTTGGAGCGGTCAACCTTGAGGTCGCGGACATTCGGGAACTTTGACATCGGGGCCAGCGTGACCATGTTTGAATCTGACGCTAATAACAGATCATCGATCAACGCCGAACACGATTGACGCACCTTACCGTCGATGACCATCGTGCAGATGCCGCACACCTGTTCGAGACACGACATATCCCAAACCGGCGGCGTGGTCGTTTTGCCCTCGATCGTAACCGGATTTGTGCGTATCTCCATTAGAGCGGAGATGACGTTAAGATTGCGCCTATAGTGCAGCTCGAACGTCTCCCAATATGTTGGCGAGCCTTCCCGCTCCCGCCGCTGGATCTTGAACCTGATCGTCGCCGGCGGGTTGTCGAGGCGTTTTTTCTCGATGTGTGGCTGAGTGCTCATTCTAATCCTTTTCCGCTTCAAATTCTTTTCTGTTCTCAGGATTTAAGGGCATCGTTTCCTCACGGCTCGTCGGTTTTAATTCACTGCCGGATTGTGGCACCTGCGCAGCCTTCTTTCCCGATGAATAATCCCTCTTCCGGGGCTCGACAATCGAAACATCCACCGGCTCATACGAAAATACCGGGGACTCTTCGGCGTATTCAGCGATAGTCGTTTTCATAAAATACTCGTCGTCGCGTTCCGGAAAATCGGGCTTATAATGCGCCCCGCGCGATTCGTTGCGATTGAGAGCTCCGAGCGTGATGACGCGGGCGAGGTTTAGCATGTTTGAAAGCTGGCGTGCGTGTGGCACGGCCTGCGTCGCCCACAGGTTCGAATCGTTGATCGAGATCTTTTTGAAACGGTCCTGCAATTCGAGTATCTTGTCGTCGGTAGCTTTAAGCCGATCATTATAGCGAAGGACGGTGACATTCTCGGTCATTACCTTGCCAAGCTCTTCGTGCAGCTTGTATTGATTTTCGCCGCCTTCGTTCTTAACGATACCCTCGTTTATCGACTGTTGCTTCTTGAGTTCCGCGTTGTGAATGCCGTTTGTCTCAGTCGAACCGCGCGTCACATTTTTAGCGTAATCGATAGCCGATGGTGCCGCGACAAAACCGCCGTAAACGCAGGAAACAAGCGAGTTTGCTCCGAGGCGGTTTGCGCCGTGGATCGAATAATCGCATTCGCCGGCGGCGAATAGACCGGGAATATTCGTCCGCTGTTCAAAATCGACCCACAGCCCGCCCATCGAATAATGAACGCCCGGAAAAATTCGCATCGGCACATATCGCGGGTCGTCGCCGACAAACATCTCGTAAATTTCAAGTATCGCTCCCAGACGCTCGGTCAAAACATCCGCCGGAATATGCGTCAGATCGAGATAGACCTGATTTTCGCCGCCAACGCCGTGGCCTTCGAGACAGACCTGGAAGATCTCTCGCGTCGCGATGTCGCGCGGAACGAGATTGCCGTATGCCGGATATTTTTCTTCGAGAAAATACCAACGCTCGGCGTCGGGAATCTCTTTTGGTGCTCGCACATCGGCTGGATTGCGAGGAACCCAGACGCGGCCGCCTTCGCCGCGGGCGGACTCGCTCATGAGACGGAGTTTGTCCTCGCCGGGGATTGAGGTTGGATGAACTTGAATAAATTCACCGTTCGCATATCTCGCACCCTGCTGATAACAGGCCGAGGTCGCACTTCCGGTGCAGGTCATAGAGTTGGTCGATTTGCCAAAAATAAGGCCGGGGCCGCCGGTCGCCATGATCACGGCATCGGCCGCGAAAGAGCGCAGCTCAAGCGTTTGCAGGTTCATCGCGATCAGCCCTCGACAAACCTGATGATCGTCCAAAACAAGGGAGAGCATTTCCCAGCCTTCGTATTTGGTGACTTTTTTCTCGACTTCCCAACGCCGCACCTGCTCGTCGAGAGCATATAAAAGTTGCTGTCCGGTAGAAGCCCCGGAAAACGCGGTGCGGTGATGAAGCGTTCCGCCAAAACGGCGAAAATCCATCAACCCTTCCTTCGTTCGCGAAAACGGCACGCCCATTCGATCGAAAAGATAAATGATCTCGGGCGCCATGTCGGTCATACGTTTGACCGGCGGTTGATTCGCAAGAAAATCGCCGCCATAGACCGTGTCGTCGAGATGCTTTGCCGGAGAATCGCCCTCGCCTTTGGTATTTACAGCACCGTTGATGCCGCCCTGAGCACAGACCGAGTGCGAGCGTTTTACGGGTACGACCGAGATCAGGTCAACCTCGTGCCCAGCCTCGGCGATCTTCATCGCGGCCGCGAGGCCGGCCAGCCCGCCGCCGACTATCGCAATTCTTAATGAGCTTGATGCCATATAACTAAAATTTCGTCGGGCCGTTTTGCCCCGGTTTCCGAGATTCCTCGCAAACCGCCTTTGGCAGCAAGCCGCACGGACGAACAAAACTGAAAGCCGCGTTTATGCCCGCCAAAGAAAGAAAAAGCGCGAGGCCAAGACAACCATAAAGCACAACCCGCTGTGCTTTTTCGCCGATCACGATTCCCCAATCGACCGCGAACAGGAAAAATCCATACGCCAGATGCCAGGCAGTTGCGACCACGCCGATCATGTAAATCACCATGACCCATGTGATCTGAAATTCGCCAGAGACGATCGCGTATGCCTTGTCTGCATTGCCTGCAACCGGAACCAGATTAAGTCCCGGAATGAGACCGAAGCGGAAATTTAAGATGTGAAACAGCAGGAAAAAGAACAGGAATATTCCCGTCGCCCGCTGAAAAATGTAAAACCAATTGCGTCCGTAACCGTAATTTAAGACGTTCGGCTTGGCCTCAGCCGAAATCAGGATGCCGTAAATCGAATGAAAAAGCAGCGGCAGAAATATGCCGAATATCTCAATAAATATCAGATACGGGAAATCGTGGATGTCCTGGACATGGTCGTTGTAGATCTTTGGGCCGTTAAGCCCCGCCGAATTTGTCCAGAGATGGACAAAATAAAACATTCCGAGCGGTACGATGCCCGTTATCTGATGCAGCTTTCTCAAAAGAAAGGTGTTAGAGAATTTTATCGCCATCCTAAAAAGGCCGGTTTCCGTGACGTACTTCGAATCGAAGATTTGTTAAAGTTTAATTGCAAAAATACGATTCAGCAATGTTTTGAGCCATGCTTTTTATCTTAAGCTCATTATCAGATAAGATAAAATGAAAAATATAGCGGTAATTAAATAGAAATACTTATCAATCCAATGCATATCGAAACATTAAAAGTATTCTGCGACCTGGTTGACCTCGAAAGTTTTTCGCTTGCGGCCGAGCGAAACTTTATTACACAGTCGGCTGTGAGCCAGCAAATCCGAGCGCTTGAGGACAAATTCAAACGCCGTCTGCTCGAACGCATCCGCGGCCGCCGCGAGGTCAAGCTGACCCCGGCGGGCGATGTCTTTTACCGCGAATCAAAAAATGTGCTTGCGGCATACGAAATGTTACACGAGAATCTTCGCGGCGTTGTTGGCAAGATCGGCGGCACTATCAAGGTTGCTACTGTTTATAGCGTCGGGCTGCATGAGCTGCCGGTGAAGGTGCGGGAATTTATGACAAAATTTCCGGTGGCAAAGATAGATCTAGAATATTCGCGGACGACGCGGGTCGTACGCGATGTGATGAACGCCACGGTTGAGCTCGGCGTTATCGCTTTCCCCGAACCAAAACGTGGCCTCACGATCACGCCAATGACCGACAACCGGCTGGTCCTGATCGCCCCGCCGGACCATAAATTTGCCGGACGGAAGAAAGTCAGGGTTACAGATCTCGAAGGCCAGGATTTTGTCCATTTCGAACGCGATGTGCCGACACGCAAAGCTCTCGACAAAATATTCAAAACCAACGGCGTCGAGGTCAAAAAAGTAGCTGAGTTTGACAACATCGAGACCATCAAACGCGCCGTTGAGGTAGGCTTCGGCCTCGCCATCGTCCCCGAACCCGCGGTGATAGAAGCAGAAAAAGCCGGAACGTTAGCAGTGATTCAACTCGCAGAAAAATATTGGGTGCGCTCCGTCGGCGTTATCCAACGTAGCGACAAAAATCTGTCACTCGCCGCAAAAAAGTTTGTGCAGTTGCTTTCACAACCGACAAAATAATAGATAATAAATCTGACAACCAAAGCTATAAGCATAAGGGGAGAAATAAACTGATGTTCAAAAAATATTTAACTGTTACCTTGGCCGTCTTGGTGCTTAATCTATCTTTGAGTGCCGTTGCATTTGGCGAAACAAAAGAAGAGAAAGAAGCCAAATCTGCCGAGAACGTAAAAGCAAATGTCACCAAGCTCGGCATGGGTAAAGATGCGCGAGTCGAAGTAAAGCTCAAAGACGGGACAAAACTAAAAGGTATGTCAGCCAAATCAATGAAAATAGTTTTGTTGTGATGAATGAAAAGACCGCTACTCCAACTGAAGTTCCATATCCGAATGCCAAACAGGTCAAAGGGAATCACCTTTCGACCGGAGTAAAAATTGCAATTGGGGTTGGGATTTTTCTTGGGATCATACTAATTATAGGGTCAATCTATTACCGATCAGAACAATGTCCCTGCAACTAGTTATATTTCTTAAAAGGTTTGACGCTTCTACACTAAAGAATGATCTGATCGCCGATCCTCGCAGCCGCGATATAGGTCATCGGCGTTGTCGGCTCCATTTCATTTAGCGTAAATTTCAGCTTTTCGCCGATGCCTTCGGCTTCCATGTAATCGCGGCCGAGCAGACGGCGGAAATTTTTATTTCTATCTTCGCCGGTCAATTCCTTTAACATCCCACCGAGAAACGATGTGACAAGTTCGGGAGCGAATTGCTTGCCGGCGTTTCTTTGCAGATCTTCTACAACCTCTTTTGCCGGACGGCGGGTCTTGTATGGGCGGTCGGTCGTCATCGCGTCAAATGAATCGGCGAGATTCAGGCACCCTGCCGAACTCATCCAGAAGCGGTTTGAGGTGCGCAAGAACGGCTGCGTGGGCCGCTCCGTTTGTCGCCAGGATGCCGTTGCGGTTTTGCAGATCGGAGGTGTCGTAGCGCATTTCGTAGCCAAAGAGATCGGTGAACCGACCGCCGGCTTCCTCCAAAATTATCTGCGGCGCGCATGTATCCCAGAGCTTTGTTCGCGGGCTTGGGTGAATGTAAATGTCGCAGGTTCGATCAGTGATCAGTCCAACCTTTAGCCCGACCGAGCCGCGATTGATGATCTTTGTAAAGCCGAAATGCCTTATGATCTGGTGCATCCGGCTGCTGAGGTGATTTCTCGAAACCGCCAAGCCGAGTTCCTTAAACTCGCTTTGACCGGAGACCGTCATTTTCACCGGTTCGCCGCCGCCCGTCACAGTAAACGAGCCGTTACCTTTAACGGCATAGCTGAGCACATCGTGAAAAGGCAGATAAACGACCCCAACGACCGGTACGCCGTTCTCGGCCAGTCCGATCTGGACGCCAAAATCTCCGTCATGTTTTACAAACCCGGCGGTGCCGTCGATCGGGTCGATGATCCAAACACGGCTTTTTGAAAGACGGTGATCGAGGTTGTCAATCTCTTCTTCAGATAAGATGCCGTCACCGGGAAACGCCTCTAGCAAACCATCGACAATGATCCGGCTCGCCTCGCGGTCGGCAATGGTCACCGGCTCGCTGAAATTATCGGCGCCCATTTTTTCCTCGGTTTCAAATCCCGCGGCGTAATGTCGAAGTATCGTTTTTCCGGCCAGAAGGGCAAGTGCGATAGCGGTTTCGAGCTCGGGCTGCAACATTAACTACAATTTAACATGCCGAAACGCAAAGGCATAAATTCACGACTTTTCCACCGCCTCAGTAATGCCGCAACGTGGACAGGTGAGGGATTGCATGGTTTTGTCTGTCCATTTGGCGAGAGCGAGTGTTGAAAGCGTAGGACTTTTGCTCTCGGCTTCACCCTCGCGAAATATGCGCGAATGTGTCTGCCGCGAGAGCCCTTTGGGTTTTAGATCGCGTTCGCATTGCCGGCAAACCCAGCCAAAACCGTCGTTGTAAAAATCGTTCAGATCGACCATAAAAAACAGCGAGTCTTTTACGACTCGCTGCCTAGTTTACATTATCGAGTTCAGTTTCTACTCAAGCCGCCGTGTGGTTCTACCCACGGACTGGTTACCGAGAAGTTTGACGGGAACGGTCGTGGTTTTGCCGTTTCGGAAAACCCCGACCTGTATCGTGTCGCCAATCTGCTTTTTGTCAAGATAGCGAAAAAGATCGTCGAGGTCGTTCATTTTTTCGCCGTCTATCGAGACGATCACGTCTCCAAGAATTACGGTGCCCGACGGATCCTGTGAAAGGCCTCGAAGCCCAGCGTTCGACGCCGTCGTTCCCTGGTTAACGTTTCGAACGATCAGCCCGGATTCTACCGGCAACCGCACACCCTGGTCGGCGAGGGCGGTGACACTCAAAAGCTCGGCCCCGAGTTTCGGACGCCTTACCTCGCCGAACTGAATAAGCTGCGGAATAATGCGTTTTGCTATACTGACCGGGATCGCAAATCCGACGCCGACCGAGCCGCCCGACGGGCCAAGTATCTGCGAATTGATGCCGATCATTTTGCCGTATTTATCGAGAAGAGGGCCGCCGGAGTTGCCGGGGTTGATCGACGCGTCGGTCTGAATTGCCGCATCAATCGGCCTGCCAGTCGGTGCTCCGGGCATTGGTTTTGAACGTATAGGACGCTGCAAGCCCGAAATGACGCCGGTTGTCAGCGTGCGGTCAAGGCCGAACGGATTACCGATAGCAAGTACCTTTTGACCGACTGCCAATTTGTCCGAATCTCCCAACGGCACGACGGTCAGGCCGGCCGGCGGATCGATCTTGATAACTGCAAGATCGGTGTCCGGGTCGCCGCCGACAACTTTTGCCGGATAGACCTTGTCGCCCCCAAAGCTGACGGTCAGCTTTTGGGCTCCCTCGATAACGTGATAATTGGTAAGAATATTGCCGTTTGTGTCGATCACCGAGCCAGAGCCGTTGCCCTTACCTTCCTGCACATCGCCCCACCAATCCTGCTGATACGACGTTGTGTTGATAAAAGCCACGCCGGGCGAGA
>JBDSCV010000310.1:0-3006 GCA_039920905.1 Pyrinomonadaceae bacterium | reverse complement strand
TCCTGCCAAACCTCGATCAATGCCCAATCAAGCGGGCTCAGAAATAGATTCTTTCCCCGGCGGCGGATAAACGTGTCCTCGATCTCGGTGAAATAGTTGAAGTAATTCAAGACTTTTATGCTAGGTCAGGCATACCTGATTAGTCAAAAACGAGTCGAACTAAAGTTAGATGAAAGGTTTGACCGTGATGCAATGATGTTATAGCATCAGATGTATGAGAACCACTTTGGATATAGAAGAAGACGTTTTACAGGCTGCAAAAGAGACGGCCGAGTTTGAAGGCAGCACGGCAGGAAAGGTAATTTCGACTTGGGCGCGCCAAGGATTTTTTAGTAAAAACGGCCATAACGCCAGTGATAATAGAAAACGCGTGCGCAATGGCGTTCCCCTATTACCGTCTCGCGGCAAGATCGTCACCATGAAGCTCATTCAGGAGATTATGGATGAGGAGGGGATTTGATGAAAAGGGCTTTACTTGCTGTAAATGTCCTTATCGCGCTGCTTGATCCAGATCATGACCATCACGATTCGGCTCAGAATTGGTGGAAGCTGAATCACACTGGCGGATGGGCAAGTTGTCCTATAACCGAAAATGGATTTGTCCGAATAATGTCCAATGTGCGTTACCCTGCTGAGATCCAGTTCACGCCTTCTCAACTCGTAAAAGATTTGTTAGATTTTGTTAACGTAACCGATCATGCGTTTTGGCCTGATGATGTCTCACTTCTCGATAACAATACTTTTGAACGCGAGCGTTTGATATCTCATCGGTCTCTTACCGATGCCTATTTACTGGCGGTTGCCAAGGCGAGAAAATCCAGGCTGGTCACTTTTGACCGCCGGATCACCATCTTTGCGGTAAAAGGTGCAACTGAAGAGAATCTTTGCGTTATCTATTAGTTGTCCCTACCACTCTGACTCATAGCCCCGTCAATTGTGCTAATCTAATCACCAAATGCCAGAACGTCACGAAAAATTTGAGACATCTTCGGGCATTGAATTGCCCAACGATTTCAATCTATCGAACACATCGGCGGTCAATTACGAACGCGATCTGGGCGAGCCCGGCGAGTTTCCTTATACTCGCGGCGTCAGGCGGAATGTTTATCGCGGTAAATTCTGGACTATGCGGCAGTACGCCGGATTTGCGACTGCGGAGGAGTCAAATGCTCGGTATAAATATTTGCTTTCGCAAGGTACGACCGGACTGAGCGTCGCGTTTGACCTGCCGACTCAGATCGGGCTTGATTCGGATGATCCGCTTGCGGCAGGCGAGGTCGGCAAGGTTGGAGTAGCCATCGACAGCCTCGACGATATGCAGACGCTTCTTGAGGGCATTCCGCTCGATACGGTTTCGACGTCGATGACGATAAACTCAACCGCGTCAACGCTTTTATGCCTGTATTTGGCAGTTGCTAAGAAGCAAAATGTCGGTCTTGATAAGGTCAGCGGAACGATCCAAAACGACATTCTCAAAGAATATATCGCCCGCGGCACATATATCTATCCGCCGAAGCCGAGCCTGAGATTGATCACCGATACTTTCGCGTACTGCGCCGCCGAGGTGCCTAATTGGAATACGATCTCGATCTCCGGCTACCACATCCGCGAGGCTGGCTCGACGGCAGCGCAAGAGCTGGCGTTCACGCTGGCCGACGGCATTTGCTATGTGCAATCGGCGATAGATGTCGGGCTGGATGTAGATAATTTTGCCCCGAGACTTTCGTTTTTCTTTAATTCACACAACAACTTACTCGAGGAGATCGCAAAGTTTCGCGCCGCCCGCCGTCTTTGGGCGAGGATAATGAGAGATCGTTTTGGTGCAAAGGACCCGAAGTCTTTGACCTTGCGTTTCCATACGCAAACCGCCGGTTCCACGCTCACCGCGCAGCAGCCGGAGGTAAATGTCGTACGGACGACGATCCAGGCCCTCGCCGCCGTGCTTGGAGGAACGCAAAGTCTGCATACAAATTCGATGGACGAGGCGCTTGGCCTGCCGACCGAAAACGCGGCCCGTATAGCTCTTCGCACACAGCAGGTTATCGCTCACGAATCGGGCGTTGCTGATACGGTCGATCCGCTCGCCGGCAGCTATGCGATCGAGGAATTGACGACGAGGCTCGAACAGATCGCCGTTGATTACATCGAAAAGATCGACGCCCTGGGCGGAATGCTCCGTGCGATCGAGACGGGTTATGTCCAGAACGAGATTCAGGAAGCCGCCTACCAATATCAACGTGCAGTCGAGACCCACGATGCGGTCGTCGTTGGCATGAACAGCTTCAAAACCGAAAAGGATATGCCAATTCCTGTTTTGCGTATTGACGAAAAGCTCGAACGCGAGCAGATTGAGCGGACAATGACAGTTCGTGCAAAACGTAACGCCGCCGCCGCCGAGGCCGCTTTATCCGCCATCGAAGTAGCCGCAAGGGGAACCGAAAATCTCCTTCCCCGCATTCTGACTGCCGTTGAGGCCCATGTAACGGTTGGCGAGATCAGCAACAAACTCCGCACGGTCTGGGGTGAATATTGCGAATCGGTGACTGTTTAATAGATCGAAGAGATATTTGAAAATGCTCTATAAACCGGTTAGTAGGTTTTTCGACGGACACAAACTCAGCTCCGAATTGCTTAGCCGCACAAATGTGCAGCGCATCGAGTGCTCCGAGGCCGTATTTCGACGCCAACGACAAAGCCGGAGAGATGGACAAAAGCATCGGTGAAGGTCAGATCTTATAGGCCATTTTCCACGTAGCCACCACGCCTTTTTTCCAATTCCCTTTCAACGTCCGTTTCGCCAAACGCCGGTTCGTCAGAGTTTTCGATTTCCTTTGCTATTTTCATTAACTTCCGGCCAAGCGGCGAAATCTCACGACGGCTCAAAAATGGTTTGATCTTCGTTTGTCGTATCTGAAATACTTCTGTTTTATTCAAATTTGTCTGCGGCATTTTAGTCCTTCTCCTGCTGGTTCAGCTACGCTTTATCATAACCCAAAGAATAGTTCG
>JBDSCV010000309.1:0-1744 GCA_039920905.1 Pyrinomonadaceae bacterium | reverse complement strand
ACGTCGTTGGCGACGGCCGTAACCATAGCCATGTCATTATTTAGACAGATAGCGGGCAACGCCTTGCGGCCAACGGTGATAGGGTGCATAAACTCAACCGCAACATGCTGGGCGTCGGTGCCAGAGCCGCCGTTGCCGCAAACCAGCAGTTTTCGACCATTGTGAAACGCCTGAGCCATCGAAAGGGATGCGGCTAGAATACCGTCTTTATTTTCCTCAAAGAACCTCTGCTTGACCTCGACACTGTCTCGTACCTTTTCGAGCAGCGAAAACCCGAGTTGCGCGGTCAATTCCGTGGGTTTCCTTTTGCTCTCGTGCAAAAAAGGATAAAAGGACTCTGAAAAATCTTCGATCGCTTTAGTCATATCGATATGCTTTCCACAACTTCGTAAAGATGAGCGTCAAACTCGGCGATCTCTTTTATCGGCCCCATATGAGCAAGAGCCTCCGGATTTTTCATCATCGATTTGAAATCATCCGCGCTTCGCCATTGAGCGTAATTTGCAACTCGCTTGCCGTCCATGCTTTTATGAATGTTTGCTGACACAAAGCCGGGTACCTTACTCATGCTTTTTTCTGTAGCCTGAATAAGCATATCAACCAGCTTTTGCTGGTTCTCCGGCTCAACAGTAAATACATTGATAAGTGTTACAACTTCCTTTGAGATGGTAGTCATTGAATTCCCCCTTTATTTTTATAATCTAATCGATTGCCGTTTGAAACTGCTCAAATTCTTCCTGATACGAACCCAGTTCGCGCAAAATTTCAAGCGTTTCTTGCGCCTCTTTTTCATCGATCTTGCTCATCGCAAATCCGACGTGGATAAGCACATAATCACCGAGCACGACATCGTCAAGCATCCCGATATTGACCATACGGCGGACGCCGCCGATCTCAATTTTTGCAAGATTATTAGCCGCATCGACAATCTCGACTATCTTGCCCGGTATTGCCAAACACATATTTTAGATTCTCCCAGATCGAATTTGAGCATTCGCGATCGCCGCCTGTCCGAATGAAATACCGCCGTCATTTGTCGGCACGCCGCTGTGCGTCAGAACTTCAAAACCTCTCTCAGTAAGCAACCCGCACGCCATTTTGAGTAAAAGCATATTCTGAAAAACGCCGCCGGATAATGCTACACGATTTAAGTTGAGCTTCTCGCGCAAGTTAGTTGAAACGTCAGCAATAAGATGTGCGACCGCCAAATGAAACCGTGCTGAAATCTCCCCGGCATCAGCACCACTAATGATATCTGCGACTAGAGATTTAATTAAATCTTCGCTTTTGATGATACCACCGTCTGTAATTGTAAATACATAATTATTGCCCGGGTTTTTGTTTGCGATAGTTTCCAGAGCGATAGCGGCTTGTCCCTCGTAATTAACAGTGCTTCGCAAACACAGGAGCGCCGAGACCGCATCAAAGAGCCGACCGATGCTCGATGTTTCCGGGCAGTTCGTTTTGCTCACGATCATAGAAGCAACGGTCGCCCATTTTTTGCTATCCAGCTCATCGACAAAGGGGATGTCGAGCTTTAGAAATTCTTCACCAAAAGTCTTTTGTAAATAAACAGCGGCCATCCGCCACGGTTCGCGGATCGTTTTTGCACCGCCCGGCATCGGGATGTAATCGAGATGGGCTATCCGCTCAGCGTGGCCGTAATCCGCGACAAAAAACTCCCCGCCCCACATTTTGCCGTCCGTCCCGAAACCGAGACCGTCCATCGCGACGCCGATCACCT
>JBDSCV010000308.1:0-2054 GCA_039920905.1 Pyrinomonadaceae bacterium | reverse complement strand
GATCAGCAGGACCTGAATGGTTGAGGATAAAGCGAACCGCAGCCTGGGTCTGTTTTCGAGAACCTCGCGCAGGAATTTTGACGACTTATTATCGGCAAATTCTTCTTCAGATAAAACCCGCCGCAATCCCACATCCGAAAGATGTGAAAACGCCATATCCACCGTCGCCAGAAAAACCAGCGCCAGCAAAATAATCACTGCTATGATTATTTCGATTTGCATATTTCGTTCATTTTAGAGCGGAGTGGCACTATAAAAGGCATTAACAATCCGCTAATCATCCATATTTTTCCATGACCGACCATCGTTTGCGAGCAGCAGATCTGCATCCTTTGGCCCCCACGTGCCGGAAGCGTAATTTGGAAAATCCCTTGCCGGCAATGCCCGCCACACATCCAGAACCGGGGCGACTATCTGCCAACCGGCCTCGACCATATCGGCACGCTGAAACAGCGTCGCATCGCCTATCATACAGTCAAATAATAGACGTTCGTAGCCGGTGCTGACCTGTTCACCAAAGTGATCGCGATAGTTAAAATCCATATCGACCGGCCCCATATTCACGATCGGTCCGGGAATTTTCGCGCCGAAATGCAGCGTGATGCCTTCGTCAGGCTGTACATGAATGACGATGCGGTTTGTTGTCAGGCGCTCGATAGGCGTGTCGCGAAAAAGCATAAAAGGCGCCCGCTTGAATTGTATGACGATGCTCGAATGCCTCGTCGCCATTCGTTTGCCCGTGCGTATGTAAAAGGGAACATCGGCCCAACGCCAATTGTCGATCTCGAGTTTTAATGCGGCAAATGTTTCAGTGTTTGAATATGGAGCGATATTTTCTTCGCTCCGGTAAGCCTGAACTTTTTTGCCGTCGATCTCGCCCTTGTCATATTGCCCGCGAACGGCATTGTGCAGAACATCTTCAGGCGTAAACGGCTGAATGGCCTGTAATATCTTTGCCTGTTCGTCGCGAACAGAGTCGGCCTCGAACGAAACCGGCGGCTCCATAGCTGTCAGGGTCACAAGCTGCAGAATATGATTGGGGATCATATCCCGCAGAGCACCCGCCGAATCATAATAGCCGCCGCGAAGCTCGACACCGAGTTTCTCGGCAACGGTTATCTGAACGTGGTCGATATAGTTGCGGTTCCATATCGGCTCAAAGATGCTGTTCCCAAAGCGGAAAACCAATATATTCTGAACGGTTTCCTTACCCAGATAATGGTCGATCCGGTAGATCTGTCGTTCCTTGATCGTCCGCAAAAGATCGGCGTTAAGTTTTTTAGCGGATTCGAGATCGTGGCCGAACGGCTTTTCGTAGATAAAGCGGCGCCAGTTGCCATTTTCCTCTTTGCCGAGGCCATTTTTTACGATCTTATGCGTAACATTCGCAAACAGACCGGGCGGCGTTGCGAGATAGTAAAAGTAATTGTCCTGTATTTGGTGGGTTGTCGTGACCTCACCGATCAGAGCCTTAAGATCGGTAAAAAGTTTCTTATCGTCGTCAAAATCGCCTCCGGTATAGTACGTTCGCTCCTCAAACCATTTGATGAGTTTTTCATCCGGGCCGTTCGGGATAAATTCGCGCAGATGATCGATCATCTGTTTGCGAAACTCCTCGCTGGTCATCTCCTGCCGGCCAACGCCGATGATCGCAAATGTGTGCGGCAGAAAATCGTCCTTTGCCAGATTGTACAGTGCAGGAAAGAGTTTGCGTTTGGTCAGGTCGCCCGTCGCGCCGAAGATCACCATCACGCATGGATCAGCAGTTTTTTTTGTATCAGTCATAACAGCTTGAAATCATAGATTAGCACAGACCGCTACGATAATGTCCGACGCATTTACTGAACTGATGGGTGCGGGTAAAGGGAGTCGGCCAATCTTTCTTGCCTACTATTTCATAGAGAGTAACAAGTTGTTTAGCGACATCCTTAGTCCGCCAATGCTGCGGGCCTCGCACCTCGCTGGTGGATCGCATTTTTGTGCATGGCAAAATGGGGGGCAAATTAACCAATTACTACCGCTTTACATTGGTGGTAGAATATGCTAAAAGGTCA
>JBDSCV010000307.1:0-2752 GCA_039920905.1 Pyrinomonadaceae bacterium | reverse complement strand
AGTTCGAGCGAATCGACCGATTGGATCACATCGAATAGCTGCACCGCCTTGCGCGCCTTGTTCGATTGCAGATGTCCGATCAGGTGCCACTCGGCGGCTTCACGGCCTATCTCAACGATCTTTCCTTCGCCCTCCTGAACCTTGTTTTCGCCGAGAACGGTCACGCCCGCGTCGATCGCTTGCCGTAACGTCTCAACCGGATGCGTCTTGCTGACGGCGACAAGTTTTATCTCATTCGAGTCGCGTCCCGCACGCCCGGCAGCCTCGCCAATTCGGCGGCGGATGTCATTTAGGTTTTCGGTGAGATCACTTGGCACCCATTCAATATAACAAATTCAAAGGCAGAACCGCCTGCGTAGGCGGGTGAAACGAAGTCTGGCGTTGGCATAGGTTATGCCACCCGCTTATGCGGGCGGTTCTGCCTTTCTGTCTTGAGTTTCAATCACCGAATTAGTATTCTCAATGTTCGCCCGATGCGGACGTGGCGGAACTGGTAGACGCGCGGGTCTCAGAAGCCCGTGGCCGTGAGGCCGTGATGGTTCGATTCCATTCGTCCGCACCACTTTTTGTGCATAAGCCTGCGCGTTAGCAAGGGCGAAACATCCTACAGCGCAAGGAACATTTATCTCAGCGTTCGAGATACGCCCGTACTGATGTGCGGGCTTCTGCACTTTAATCAAATGCGTTCTGAATTTATCCAGGCGATCAAAACTCACCAATCAGTGTTCGGCCGCGAACTGCCGGACGACGCCATCGAGCGTCTTGCCGACTATTTTGATCTGATCGTCGAACACAACCCAATCCTGCATCTCGTCGGGCCGGGTTCGCCGGAGGAATTTGCAACCCGCCACATCCTCGAATCGCTGACGCTACTCGAATATTTACCCGAAAATACGCGGTTTGCCGATGTCGGAGCAGGGGCCGGATTGCCGTCGATCCCGTGCCTGCTCGTTCGCGAAGACCTAAAGGCCATCCTAATTGAATCGAAAGAAAAAAAGTCGAAGTTTCTTAAACTCGCCGTTGAGCAGCTGAAGCTCAAATACCGGACACGGATCGCCGCGCAGCAATTTCAGGAGGCCGATCTCGCTCACTCGCAAGCCGTCACATGCCGTGCGCTCGATAAATTTACGGAGAAACTCCCCGGGCTCATAAAATGGTCGGCTGGATCGAACATGCTGCTTTTTGGCGGAGACAATTTGCGCTCGGCGCTGCAAAACGCTAAATTGCGATTCGACGAGAACCTCATGCCGATGTCTGAAAGAAGATTTCTATTTATTGTCGCCCGCTAGCGTTTGCCGGCCATTTTCTTTGCCATCCACTGATCGACGTTCCTTTCAAGTATGCTCAATGGCAACGCGCCTGACAGCAAAACGATGTCGTGAAATTCCCTGATGTCGAATTTGCTGCCGAGTGTCTGCTTTGACCTCGCTCGCAGCTCTTTTATCTTCAGCTCACCGATCTTGTATGCCAGGGCCTGTCCCGGATCGGAGATGTAACGGTCGATCTCGTTGACGATGTCCTGATCGGTCTTGGGGGCGTTCGCCTTAAAAAAATCGATCGCTTTTTTCCGGTCCCATTTAAAATAGTGCATTCCGGTATCGACGACGAGCCGCACGGCGCGCCACATCTCATATGTAAGCTGGCCAAATTTGTCATACGGGTCGCCGTATAGGCCCATATCTTCGCCGAGGCTTTCCGAATAAAGGCCCCATCCCTCGATAAATGCCGTGTAGCCGCCATACTTGCGAAAATCCGGTATTTCGCCGAGTTCCTGCTGCAGAGCAAGCTGTAAATGATGCCCCGGAACAGACTCATGCAGGCTCAGTGCCATCATTTCCCACTTAGGCCTGACCTCCGGTTTGTACAGGTTAACGTAATAATAACCGGGCCGGGTTCCGTCGGCGGCCGGTGAATTGTAATATGCTGTCGTCGTGTCCGGTGCGATCTGATCGGGAATTGGAATGACGCCATACGGAGTCCGCGGCAGCGTGCGAAATATCTTGACAAGATTTGGGTCGATGCGTTTTGCGGTGGCGCGGTACGCGGTCAGCAATTCGTCGGGCGTTTTGTAAAAGAATTTCGAATCGGTGCGAAGATATGGGAAAAATTCCTGCAGCGACCCCTTGTAACCGACCTTCGTTTTGATCTTTTCCATTTCGGCCCGGATGCGAGTGACCTCCGCGAGGCCTTTTTCGTGAATCTCCTTTGGTGTCAGGGGGGTGGTGGTAAAATCACGTGCGAGAAATTCATAGATCTTGTCGCCGCCCTTCATTTGCCAGATACCGGCCTCGGGGTAACAGGCAGGCAGATATTCGCCTGAAAAGTATTCTTTTAATTTCCTAAATGCCGGGACGATCTTTGCTCGTATCGCGTCTTTCGCCTCTAATTTCAATCTTTCCTGATCTGCGGCGGGAATGTCTTTTGCAAAGCCTTTGAATGGCGAGTAGAACGAGCTTTGCTCCGGGTTTTCGACTATTTGTTTGTCGAGCTGCCCGGGAACGCGGATCATCACCTGCTTTGACCACAACATCCCCGATGCTCTGCCTTCGCGCAACAGGCCGATCGTCTGGTTCATATAAACAGGAAAAGCATTGAGCCGCGCGATCCAGTCCTCGTAGTCGTTGACGGTTTGAAAGTCGATCAGGTCAGCAAGCTCAGCGGAGCGCTGAATGCCGTCGTCATGCTTTAACGGGAGCAGATAGAGCCGCAGACTAAAGCGTTCGAGCTCGCTCTCGATGTCTTTTTGAAACAG
>JBDSCV010000306.1:0-9953 GCA_039920905.1 Pyrinomonadaceae bacterium | reverse complement strand
GGCTCGACCTGCCGCCGAACCGATTCCGTCGTCTGATGAACCGCTCCAAAAACACCATTCGTGTTCTGAAATGTCACTGATGAAATAGCCGCCGCACCGTAACAGCCAAAGGCCGAGAACGTTTTGATGTCTGCAATTATTCCCGCCCCGCCCGACGGGTCAATGCCCGCAATAGTCAGGCAAACCTTAGGGAATTTGGAATTTGGAATTTGGATTTTGGATTTGCTCATTCCTAGAATCAGGGTGCAATATCTCTTAAATTTTCTGGATCATTCAAGTAACGGATCGCGGCAAATCCGGCGCCTCCAGCATCTAGTATAGATTGTTTACTTGTGCCGTCGATCCCGCCGAGCCCGATCACGGGAAACGGTTTTAATTTCTCACAGACCTCTGACAATGCTTCCAAACCGACCGGCTCGCCTTTGCCAGGCGTCTCAAAAACCGGCCCAAACACGACAAAATCCGCGCCGTCCTGTGCAGCCTTTTCAGCCGCATCTGCGGTGTGGGTTGAGGCTCCGATAATAAAATCTTTCGTGAAATTCCTGCGAATTACATCAACCGGCAGCGAATCTGCAGCTAGATGGACGCCGTCAGCTTTCCCCGCAAGTGCGATATCGGCGCGATCATTTATAACCAGTCGCGTCTCTGATCTGCGGGTGATCTCAGCGACAGAAATTGTTAATTCAAACAACATCCGCCCCGAAAGACGCTTCTCTCTAATCTGAATAAGCGAGACGTTTTCCTCGACCGCGATACGCACGATGTCGAGTATTTTATTTTGGGCGGCGTTAAAATTCGCATCCGTCGCATCGCCCTTGGTTATCAAGTAAATTATGGGTTTTTCAAGACGGAGGTTCACGATTCATCCCGCGTTGTAGTTCCCTGGAGCATTTTGACGCTTTGGTTAAAATGGGCCATTTCCCAAAACGCGATGACCAGATTAAGGACGCCGAGTGCGGTCACCGCCCCGCGAAACCAGGTAGAGGCAACTGTACGCTGCAAAATAGGTGTACCCGCCTTATCAGACAGGAAAACCAGGAGATAATTTTCTCCCCACGGCCCAAACAGAGCGTCCCATGGCGACAGGATGAGATAAAACCCCAGCAGCATGCACAGCACGATAAAAAATATGACGGTTAGCCTTTCAACCATACCGTCAAAGTATAACCCGTTTCTTTTTACCTGTCAGTAGCCATACCGTGAGGACGGGCACATACTAAGCTCTGTCTCACGGGCGGTCCAGAGAAAATGAATAGTCGGCGACCGGCTCGTAAACTCCCGCTTTGGTTAATCCTTTCAACCGGGTTATGTAATCGCCTTTCTTTAGAAGCCGAGCCGGAAGGGTCATCGAGACTGTTTTTGGGACATTGTTCTCGCTGGCTCTAAGGGCTTTGCCCCGCCAAACTTGTTGTCCGTCCACGGTTTCAATCACAGCAAAATAGGAACTAAAATTGCCCTCTTCGAATTTAAGCTTCAATTTCACTACATTTGTTTCCCGCGGAAGTACGAATGACTTCGCAGCTTCGCTGTCACGGGTTGATCCGACCTGGAGAATCAACGTCGAAATAATTGTTGAGCCCAGCTGTGGCCCATTACCCCGGGTTCGCGAAGGTTTAGCCTGTTCTGGCATTGAGTTACGTTCCACAGTAGAAGTTTTATTGTTCAACGAGGAGTCGGTGTCCGGCCTATTCAAAGGCGTGTTTCGCTCGATTCGTTCGTCGGAACCGGGCCTGGGTACTTCGAATTCAGCCGGCGCATGGGCTTTTGCCAAATCTTGATCGACAGTGGGCCGGGAATTATTTGAAGCCCACCAGAAAGCGACCCCGGCAAATAAAACAACGACGGCTGCCGCCAATGAATACGAAAGAACTGGTCCGGCCGAAAATAGCCGTGATAGCAACGCTGCTAAATTGGATGCGGACAGCGGCGCGGGAATGTCATCAACCGGCAAACGCGAAGCGTATCCAACCAAAGTCTCTGCGAACGCCGCACGCTGGCGTTGCGTTGGGCTAATTAACAACCGTTTCTGGAATAATTTGCGATCGTCGGACGATAAGCGATTTGCAACGTAGGCGTCAGTTAAGCTGTTTTCGGCAATCAGAATGTTTTCAAAAACAGATGTGTCGCGCAGAAACTCTTGCTCCACCGCCGCCTGTTCGTCGTCCGATAGCTTACCGAGCAGAAAGTCAGCGGCTAATTTATCCTGGTTTGGGTCAATCATAACGGCTCTCCACAAATAAGTGGCAAAAATCAACGATCCATTTCGACTCACACTAAATCTCTATTCAGGCATTTGATCACGCACGCCTCGAGAGCGGTTCGGATGCGGAGCGTTTTTATCCGCAAGGCATTGAGCGAAATATTAAATTTGCCGGCTAATGTTTTCCGGTAATCGATCTTCGCCTGTTTGTCGTCCCGATAATAATGCAAGATCATGGTCCGGCTATTTTCCGGAAGCTCTTTGAGGCAAATTTCGAGACACCGCAATCGCATATCCTCGTCATCATCATCAGTCATCTGCGTCACTGGCATATCGATCACTATGGCCCGTTCTTTTGTCTGCTGTTTCAGAGTTTCCAGAAAAACAAGCCTTGCCACCCCGTATGCATAATTCATGTGATCATTTATTTGCTCACCCAGACCGACTTTTTTTATAACGCGGTCTAATGTTTCATCCGCCAGGTCGTCCGCAAATTGGCACACACGCCACTCAAAAAATTTGACGATTCGTATTCGTAACGCCTCGTATTTCTGCCCGGCCCGATCTCTGTTCGGATCGAGAACCGCTAAAAACTGGTCGAATGAAGATTGTGAAAGCGTCCACTGTTTCATTTAGGCACGACGATCATTTCCATTCACCTTGAAGCACGAAAGGTGCCCAATAATAAGGCGATCGCCAGCGAGGCTGCTTCATCATTTCCGTCTGTGCGGCTCGCAGGGCGGCTGCCGGACGCAGGTTTTCGACGAGCATTTTGCGATAAAATATGGTCATCATTTCGGCCGTCGCCGCGTCGTCAACTTTCCACAAACTCGCTATAACACGCGGCGCTCCGGCATACATAAAACCACGAGTGAGTCCGATCAACCCTTCTCCCCTGACCTCTTTGCCCAGGGCGGTGTTGCATGCACTGAGTACAACGAGATCGGCATTGAGCTTGAGATTGTAGATATCCTGCAGCCGCAAAAACCCGTCGACGTCGTTGCCGTTGTTATCCACAAGCGAAAGAACCACGCCCGACAATTCCGGATGCTGACTATCGAGCAGACCGTGGGTGGCGAAGTGCAGAATTCGATATTGGTCGAGATTCGCACCAAAAACCTCTTGCTTACTTGCCTTGAAATCAACTTCTTTCAGGCTCAGGTTTTTTGGCGAAACCGCAAAGATCGCATCCGCCTCGCGCCGCGAGAACGGCAGACGTGGCAAGCCACCGGTTTCCTTCGCGGTAAGTCCGACATCCGAAACTGCTCGCTCGAAATCGCGAGTGGAGGCCGCATTTTGCGACTGGCTTTTTGGCGGCGTCGCCGCCTGACTTTTCGTCGGGATGCCCGCCCTACTATCGGCGGGGCCAAACACGGGATCGGCAAAGATTGCCACCATTTTGTCGGCAGGTTTACGGCCAACAGTCTCTTCGCGCAGGCGAGCGAGAGTTGACGCGGATGGCAGCGTAACCACCTCGTGATATGCACCCAATGGCATTGCCCCGGCGGTGTTAGGTTCCTGATTTTTTGGCAACGGCAAAGCCGCGAACGATATGTAGTTAAGAGCGCCGTCGGGCACGACCACCAATCTCTTATTGCGGATCAGATCGGCCGCGGGACCGAGCAGCATTTCCGACAATGCGGCCGCCACCCCTGGGTATTCGGCATCCGCCGCCTTTGCCCTTGCACCCGCTTGTACAGCCGTTTCTCCTTTTACCTGGCGATTACGTTTCGTCATCAGCTCGTACACCTTTCTAGCATGCTTTTCAAGCTCATCCCGCCCTGGCAAGTCAAAGCTCGTTATCGATTCCGCCGAAACCACCCACAGATAGCCCTTCTTTTCGCCGAGTGAATACTCAAGCAAAACCGTGCCGGAGTCCAGAAGCTGCTGGATCTGCTTTGCATTCAATGTCGACGGTTGGGTGAGGCCCGCATATCGAGGACTCTTCGACTTGATCGCCGCCTGGACCTTTTCGAACTCGGCCGTCAGATTGGATACCTCAGATTTGATCTGAGCCCACTCCTGATCTGTGTGCTTTGCGAGTAGAAGACGACTCTGGAAACTGGCCTTTCGTGAGAGTTGCTCTCGAATTGATCTTTCACTTGCGAGGAGTTCCGGATCAACCCCCTGCCCGATATCTAGGCCGGATCGAGTAATAAGATCAAGCAGATTTCTCGACCGTGCCTTTTCGCTGGCCTCCAATGCGAGCGAATCAAAGTTTCTGTCGGGCTGGGCCTTTCTGGCCTGCATGAGCAGGTCTACGTAAAAATCGTAATACCGCTTAACCGTGGAAAAGTAAGTCATCTTAAGCTCGTCCGCCGTGATCTTTGCCCGCATTGCTTCAGCGATTTGAAGCGCCTCTTCTATCCGTATGCGTGCGTTATCAAAGTTGCCCAGCTCCCGTTCCGTTTTGGCGATCTCAAAAAGCGACGAGGCGACGCCCAACTGGATCTGACGCGTGCGATTAGCCTCCAAAGCTTCGACCAGGAGCTCGAGTCCCTTTCGTGGTTGGCCGGCAAGGCGATATTCCATGCCGAGATATCCAAGGTATCCCCACAGATTGGATTGCCGGACCAACGCTTCTGATTCATTTAGATATTCAACGGCTTTAGAATATTCACCTTTTCGGACGTGTACGTCCGCGATGTCGTGCTGCACCCTTAGAATAGCGGAAGTCGCGTTCCCCTTTGACGATTTGTATGTAGTTAATGCTCGGTGGAGATAATTGAGGGATTCGGCGTAATCGCCGAGCTCTTTATAGGTATTACCAATCTGCCAGAGATTGAACGTCCTAAGGCCCGTATTTGGCGGAAACAACTTCTCTTCCTGGTCATCCAATTCGAGTGCTTTTAAGGAATGGCCAAGAGCCGCTCGCCAGTCCGCTTCGGTTCGAGGTGGAAAAAAATCTAGCGGCATCTCGCCGCCATTCATACCGCGGCAGAGATTCGAGTAATTTGTATGGGCGAAAACTTGTCTATCTAGCACGCCCCATGTAACAGGTACTATGGATTGGAAGATGGCGAGTGCCTGGTCGTAGTAGTACCGTGCATTTTGTTCATCCGCAAGGCGGTGATAGAACACACCGAGGCTGAATAAGGCATCGCCCTCCGCAAGATTCGATTTCATCGATCTACCTAAGGCTAGAGCTTCTAATTTTCGATCCATGGCTTCCTGGTAATCTCCGCGGTCAACTGCGATATTAGCCAGCTTCTGGACGGTCCCTATTACGTCGGTACCGCTTCCCAACTTCTCGAATATCTCTCTAGATTCCCGAATGCACTCTAGCGCCTGTCGATTGTCGCCGAGTTCCGAGCGCATGGCTGCCAGGTCCCCAAGACTCATTGCAATGCCTACTTGATCGTCGAGCTTGCGAAATAATGCGACCCTGCCTTCGATCTGGCTGCGGGTGTCAGTCAATGGGCGCCCGGCATCATATACTTGGCGAATCTCCAGCATCTGGCGTCCAGCCTGGGCGTAATCGCGATCACGTTCTGTGGTTCTGTGTGTCGGCCCACAGGTTAATGAATAACTCCCGCCGCCGGGAACGCGCGCCGCAACGCGTATAATAAAGGTCTCCGTCCTGTCAGTCGTTATCACTAAGGGTTCCACGAGCCCCTTCTCTGAAGCGATCACGAGGCCAAGTTTATTACCTGGAATAATTACCCCTGTTCCGGGCACTGTGTAGTCACGGTTCTCTGGGATGAGGTAACTGAGCCCCACGAATACATCGCGTACCCCAAGGCTGATCTCAACCGACGTACCAGCTTCCAGCTTGATCTGATAGTCGTTTACATCACCCGCTTTTACGGTTCGCTTAACCGTTTCACCAGAGTGAATTTCACGAACATCACGATCCGCAGTTATAGACGGGGGAGCCGGACGTTCGCGAATAGTATCGAGGGCCGAATACCCAAAAACGGCGAAAATGTTCGCAGTCAGCAAAAGAGTTACTTGGAGGAGGGCGGTTGAAAAGCCCGCTCTAATCCCCCTGATGCTATCCTGAAGGCAGGCCGGGGTGACGGCGAAGACGCGGCGAAGGAGACTGGACTTGACAACCTCCGCCTTGAATTTTGTTTTGTTACTCACACTCGGCGTAAACACCCTGTAGTTCTTTTCTCGCATCGCTGAATCCTCAAGAAACATGCCTGTTGCCACGACTTGATTCAGCCGTGGCAAAAGGGTGCGTTTTAATATCGTGGAACTAAATACGAAAACCCCTTGCATTCTATACGAAACTCGTTCGCCACATAAAAACAGAATCGTTTTCGTGCCGTCTTATTGTAGCGTGACAGTCATTGTAAATGGCATGATGTACTGCCCCGCCGACGTTACCGACTTTCGCTCTGTCGCTTCAAGACCGGCGACGATCAAACCGTGATTGTTCACAAGCGGCGTGATCGTGAACACATGCTCTGGCCCATTGCGATGATAATGAACGTTAACGCGCGATGTCGTTTCCGGAGAATTTACAGGTCGACTCACCGCTCCCGGATTCCATAGCAGCGCATAACTTGTCGTGTAGCCCGAAATGCTCCATTGGCCTGCGTTCATCGCGGTTACGAAATCTACCTCACATGGGTCGGTCGTGCAAAGTTCCTTTGCTGTGTACGCCTTCAAAACATTGAGATACGGTTTAACATTCTGGACCTTGGTGGTTGACCACCACGCCGGCGTCCCAGTTGAGGCGGCGACGCGATCTGTGAAATCGAACCAAACAGAGCGCTGCGATGTGGTAAGGCCAATCGTCAGGTCTTTTGAACCACTTACAAGATTAAAGACCGCACTCACGCCATCAGACCCATTAGTATACGGATAGGCATAGTCGTTCCTGACGCGATTGGCCGTTTCACAAGCAGCCGGGTCAGGAGCGGTGAAGCAATACGCGAATGTTACGATCGCACCGGGATTTGTAATCGTGATCGGCTTTTTGCCTTGAGCGGCAAAGTTTACTGATAACACCGTGATTATCATGGATAATACTGCTAATATTTGTTTTTTCACTGGAATCTCCTTATTGATTTGATTACTAACACGGGCTTTTTAGCAAAAAGCGCTTACATACATAGCTGCTAAAAAAAGTGTCTTCACTACCAAGTGGAGATTTTCGTCAAAACATTTCATGTGAATTATCAAATGGGAGAAAAATTTATGCCTTCTAAACCATTCCCTTTTACAAATGTCACTTGAAAAGTATGTTTTTATGAAGAGAAACGCAAAAGGCAAGCCCGAAAGCTTGCCTTTTGCGTTTCTAAATTAACAAAAATAAATGACTCTCCGGGAAACACTCAAATCTAGGCGAAACGGCTGTATTCAGTGATCCACGACGAGATTCTTAACACGTTCGCTGACGTCGCGGAAATCGACATTATCGGCATAGATCTTTTCAAAGTATCTCGCGGCGTCTTCCTCATCGCCATTTGCCTCGTGTGAGAGGGCAAGCTCGTACCAAAGCCCATGATGTTCATCGACAGGAGTTTCGAGGGCCCGTGTTATCCAGGTGATCGCGTGTGCCCCTTACCAGCCTGTAAAAAGCAGTGGCCGAGCAGATTTGAACACTGAAAGAAACGCCGAGTGCCGTCATTTGCCGAGGTGAGATTTACGGCGTCCTGAAATTCGCGGTTGGCTTCTTCCATCAGCCCCATTTCCTGATAAGCAACAGCCTTGTGGTAATGCGTCTCGTAGTCGTTATCTGCTGTCTCTTCTTCGGCACTCTCGATGCCGAATTCCGAACGTATCTCGCTAATACCAAGCGTGCTGTCTACAACTTCCTCGTTGACCACGGCTTCGACCGGTTCCACTTCTAATTCGGCAGCGATCTTTTTCCGTAATTCGGCAAACTTGGGACGGTCGCCAAATTCCTTGGCAAGTTGGCCCAGCGCCTTCTCGGCCAGTTCGTTGTAATCGTTTTCGATATAAACCGTAATGCTGTCGATCTCTTTTTGTATCTTTGCTCGTCGGAGGTCGAAAGTTGCGCTTCGGCTCCATCAGCGGGCAGGGCGTCGCCCGGCGTAAACTCAAATTCTGAGGCGTTTTCCTCTCCCGCGGCATCTACAACTTCGCCGTTACGTTCAAATCCGTTGCCGTCGACCGCCGCAAATTCAGCTTTATGGCCATTCAGGGTGGCGGTATCCGCATCAGACGTCCCATTCTGTTCCGCAGTTTCCGGGTTCGCGAATTGTGCCTTTAACAAGTCTTCGTCCACCACACTGTCGTCAAATCCGTATTCCGCGTTGATCTCGTTCAAACGGTCGCGATACCGGGTTTCCTGCGGCCGGATGACGACAAGCTGCGCCAAGGCAAATCGCTCGTCCTCGATTGACTCGTTCGTCGTCGCGGCTCCATAAAGCCGTTCGAGCGACAGCCGGAAACCGTTTTCGTCGTTAAGCCAGGAATTGTAACGAACAAGCAACCGCAGTCCTGAGACCTGGGCCGGATCGCGTTCTAAAATCTCGTTTATCCACTTTCCGCATTCGTCAGCCTGTTCACCAGCCAGCAAGTATTCGCTGCTAATCGTCAGTATACGGGCGGCTGATTCGGGATCGTTTACATTGAGATAAATACGAATCAGATCAAGGAATTTTGGATAATTTGCCGGTTCAATCTCAACCAGTTTGATAACCGCCTTTTCCGCTCCCGCTGCGATTTGCGAATCGATACAGCATTCGATCAACAGATAAAGCACATCGCGGTTATACGGATCATTTTCAAGAATCTCTTCAAGCAGCGAGGCCGCTTTGCCTGCTCGGCCGAGGGCCGTTTGGGCTTTGAACAGCCCAGTTAAAATTCGAAGATCGGTCGCTCTGATGTCGTAGCCCTTCATCAGGCATCGAATCGCTTCTTCATGCTTACCTTGCCGGCTAAACCGCGCTCCCGCCTCCGCGTAGGCTTCGACGGCATCGTCTTTCTGATTCTCACGAATATACGAATCCGCAAGATTCATGCACACATCCGTGTTGTTCGGGTCGAGCAACGCGATCTGTTTGTACATCGACAGAGCCTCGAGCCGGCGTCCGTTTTTCTGATAATGCTCAGCGAGCGTCGTATAATGTGCCCGAGCCTCAGACAGCGAACCCTCGACCTTGTGAAGTTTGGCCAGTTTTGCCGAGACCTCGATCGAATCAGGCTGAATGCGTGAAATTTTGTTATAAACGGCGATCGCCTTCTGTGAAAAACCTTGGGTGTTGTAATGCTCCGCCACCTGTAGATAACAGTTGACGGCGTCGCGTTTCTCGGCACTCTTTGCGTAAAGATCGCCGAGCATGTTCAACGTCGCGATGTCGCGCGGCTCATTGTCAACAACTGAGCGGTATTCAGTGATCGCCGCTCGGATCTTTCCTTGCGCAACGTATCGCTCCGCATTTCGCATCGCTTTTGCTTTATCGAAACTCATTATTGCCTAAAAAGGAACTAGGGACCGGTGATCTGTCACGACACACGCCATGTCGAATCTTGGTGGAGTGCACAGGCTGAACCCACACGAACCTGCATCAACAAATCTAACATGGGCAATAGTTGGTGTCAACATTTTTTGATATTGTTGATCATAGTTCAACATATATTTATCCGAAAGTGACTTTTGATTTTTCGGTCGTGTTTCCTTAGTCTTGTTTTTTAGCCGACTGGTTCTCTTAGTTTTATGCAAGCACTTATTCTGGCAGGCGGTAAAGGGACACGGCTCAGGCCGCTGACAGTTTATACGCCGAAACCAATGGTCCCGGTCCTAAACCGGCCGTTTTTGCTGTATCAGATCGAG
>JBDSCV010000305.1:0-7146 GCA_039920905.1 Pyrinomonadaceae bacterium | reverse complement strand
ACCAATCATTTACGCTCACAGGGCATGTCGCGTTACGACGCGATCATCCAGGCAAACCGTGACCGTCTGCGTCCGATCCTCATGACGACGATCGCCCTCGTCGCAGGTATGATCCCGCTCGTGGTTTCAACCGGTGCGGGTTCGGGAACAAACCGCTCGATCGGTGTGTTGGTGGTCGGCGGACAGACGATGTGTCTGTTGCTGACGCTGCTGGCCGTGCCGGTTTTCTACTCGATCTTTGACGATCTGGCGGAACTGCGGCTTTTCAGATACGTCAACAGTTTTGCCTCGTGGTTATTTGGCGGCGCTAAACGCAAGTTGTCAGTAGCTACGAGTTCAATGTTTAGCAGATCTTAAGCGGCGTTATTTATATGTATCGTTATTTATACATTTTTATTTTTGTGCTCGCCGCGTCGGCATTAGAGATTAACGCTCAAAACCCGACACCGACCCCCGCGGTCAGCGATACGCAAAATCCTGCGCCGGAAACCCTGCAAGGCATACCAGCTATCGCAACCGGCTACCGCTCGGACGACCGCACCTTACCTGACCTCGGTCGTATCGGCGTCGATATGACCCAGCAGCGGACCCTGACGCTGCGCGAGGCGATCGAATTTGCTTTGGATAACAACAAAGATATCGAGGTTTCGAGAAAAACCGCGACTATCGCCAAATTTGACCTGCAGGCGGCGCGCGGATTTTATCAGCCGCGCCTCACCGGACAAACCTTTTACGACCGCTCAACTGTGCCGAATGTGAGTATTTTCAGTAATAATCAGAAAACCACTCAGGGATCGTTGGCCGGAAACGCGGCACTTCAATTTTTTGCGCCATCGCAAGGCACCGTGTTCTCCGGCACCTTTAATAACCAAAGACTCGCAACCGACAATCCCATCTCGATACTTAGTCCGCAGCTCAATACAAATCTCGGTTTTTCGGTTACGCAGCCGCTTTTTCGCGGGCGTAAATTCGATCAGGCACGTCGGACCATCGAGATCGCAAAGCGTAATATATCGCTGACGGACACACAGTTTCAACAACGGTCCATTGAGATCGTTGCGGGTGTGCAGAGGGCCTACTGGGATCTGACATTCGCCCTGAGAAATCTGCAGGTGCAGCGTGACGGCGTTCGCGATGCAAGGTCGCAGCTTGAACACAACCGCCGCCTTGTGGACGAAGGGCAACTTGCTCCGATAGATATTGTGGCAGCCGAAACACAGGTCGCCAACTTTGAACAGGGTGTTTACGACGCTCTTAACACTGTAAACTTGGCCGAAAATTTGCTAAAAAATCTGCTTTCCCCAAACCGGACCAATGCCATCTGGAACGAGGCCCTCACGCCGGTCGAGCCGGTCGAGGTTACCGTGCCACATCCTACATTGACCGAGGCAATGGACGCCGCGCTCGAAAACCGCCCCGAACTGGAGATAAATAGGACCCAAAAAGAGTTAAACCTGCTCGATCAAAAGCTTTACCGCGAACAGAAAAAAGCGCAGATCGATTTTGTCGCAGGCTATACAACGGCGGGCATCGGCGGCAGTCAAAATCCTAATTTTAGCCCGACATTTCCGACGCCCTGCTCGATAAACCCCGCGTCGCCCGCATGTGCTCAACAACGGGCAAATCTCGCACTACTGACCGGAAATCCGTTTAGCGGCCTCTTTGCAAACCGCTATCCTGTCTTTCGGGTCGGCGTTAATTTTAATCTGCCGCTTTTTGGCGACAAAACTGCCGCCGCTCAACTTGGCCGCTCACGGGTCGAAGCCGAGCGTCTCGATACACAGCGTGAACAGGTCGAGCAAAATATTCAAGTGGATGTGCGAAACGCTCTACAGGCGATCAGGACCGGCGAAGTACGGCTTCGTGCCGCCGCTGTTGCACGAGAAAATACGGCCAAACAATACGACTCGGAGCAGCGAAAACTCGACGCGGGCCAGTCTGATATCTATAAGGTCCTCGATCGTCAAACCGCCCTTGCGGCTGCACGAAGCAATGAACTGAGAGCCAGAACCGATTTAAACAAAGCAATTGCAGATCTGCAGCGTGCGACGGGCAACTCCCTGAAAGAGAATAACGTCGTGCCGAAGCTGAAAAAATGAAAGCTGTTTATATTACCGAATTTGGGGATGTAGAAAATCTTGAGCTTCGCGAGATTCCTGATCTGCCCGCACCGACGGGTGACCAGGTTCTGGTTCGTGTAAAGGCCGCAGGCCTTAACCGGGCCGACATCCTGCAGGTTCTCGGAGTTTATCCGCCGCCGCCGGGTTACTCGCCAAATATTCCGGGTCTCGAATTCGCCGGCGAGATTGCAGCAACCGGCGAAAATGTAAAAAATTTGAGTGCCGGAGACCGTGTTTTTGGTATTACGGCTGGCGAGGCACAGGCCGAGTTTTTGTCGATAGACGAAAGTTTACTGACCCGTATCCCTGAGAAGCTGGGCTTTACCGAGGCCGCCGCCGTACCGGAAGCATTTATCACTGCCCACGATGCGATTTTTACGCTCGGCGATCTCAAACAAGGTGAAACTCTGCTCATCCACGCTGTCGGTTCGGGCGTCGGCCTCGCGGCCTTGCAGCTTGCCAAGGCAAAAGGTGCCAGGGTCATCGGCACTTCGCGGACAGCCGACAAGCTCAACAAATGCCGTGAGTTTGGGCTTGACTCATCAATTTTGGCAGACACAGCTGTATTTGCTGAAGCTGTAAAAACATTGTCAAGCGGACGAGGCGTGGATGTCATACTCGATCTCGTCGGAGCCGCTTACTTTCCGCAAAATCTCGAATGCCTAACTCTTAAAGGCCGCCTGATCCTAGTCGGGCTAACCTCCGGCAGAACCGCAGAATTTAATCTCGGCCTCGCCCTGCAAAAACGTGCAACGATAAGCGGCACAGTTCTTCGGGCACGGCCAACGGATGAAAAGGCCGAAGCGACCCTGAGATTTGCTCACGATGTTGTGCCGTTATTTGAAACTGGAACGCTCAAGCCAAATCTCGACCAAGTCTTCCCTGTCGAAGATGTTATCGCCGGCTATAAATATCTGGAATCAAATGAGAGTTTTGGAAAGGTAATTGTGGAGTTCTAATAGCGAATTCGCGCCGCAGCGGCGTCCGTGACTATGCAAAGTCCAGCAATGCCGTGGAAATCGAGTTCGGAGATCAGGGCAGTAGCTTGGTTGTAAGTCAACCCTCCAGCCTCGCATTGATCGAACGAGATGACGGACCAGCGAGATTCGTCTAATTCGCTCCGGGCCACCAGCGGCAACTCGATGTCATCCATTGGTACTGATTCCTCGACAACCAATGTTCGATAAAAATTTTCTGGCCGTTCAGGCTCCATCTTTTTGTTAAGATGCAGAATTCCCGACTTCATTTCCTGTATTTTCATATATTCACGCCGTGTTCCAAAATCTAACATATCGGCCAAACCTAAGTAAATGATTTTTTTTGGGGCGTTTTGCGATGCCTGGAAGCCACGGGCCGCCGGGAATTGCTAAAATGAATGTGAAGATATGCTTTACAGAGAATCAGTTTTTATTACCGGCTTTCCCGGATTTATCGCCGGACGCCTCCTCGAACGCCTTGCAAAGGCCGAAACGCAGTTCTTTTTGCTGGTCCAGCCCCAATTTGTTGAAAGGGCGATGGAAGAGATCGAGGAGATAGCCGAACTGACAAATACACCGCTTGAAAGTTTTGTCATTGTCGAAGGCGATATTACGCTGCCAAAACTTGGTATTTCGGACGCCGATCTCGAAACGATACAGTACGAAACGACCGACGTTTTTCATCTTGCCGCTGCATACGACCTCGCCGTCGCGAAAGATACGGCCTTTAACGTAAATCTTCAGGGCACTAGGAATGTCAACGATCTTGTCTGTTCGCTCAAGAATCTTCGCCGTTATAATTACGTATCGACTTGTTATGTTGCCGGAAACCTCGACGGCTCGATCCTCGAAACCGGTCTCGAACACAAGGCCGGATTTAAAAACGACTACGAAGAGACGAAATATTTAGCCGAGATCGAGGTCGAGCAGCTAAAAAGCCATTTACCCGTGACGATCTATCGTCCATCGGTCGTGGTGGGCGACTCGGAAACTGGCGAGACGGCCAAATATGACGGCATATACTACCTGATAAATTATCTGCGAAAGGCGCCAGCCATTTTACGCGTTCTCAATGTCGGCAATGCGAATGTCCGGCTCAATCTCGTGCCGGTTGATTTTGTTGTCGGGGCCATTGCGGCGCTCGCCCACGACAAACTTGCAGCCGGAAAAACGATCGCGCTTGCTGACCCTGAACCGTTGACGACGGCTGAGCTTTTTGACGTGATCGCAAAAGATATGACGGGCCGCAAGTCAGAATTCAGCCCACCCGAACGTATCGCCGAGTGGTTTCTAAACACCCGCATCTCACCCGCAATAACAGGTTTGCCGCATCACGGTGTGCCGTATTTCTTTATTTCTCAGACCTACGACACGACAATTGCACGTGAATTGCTCGATCCGCACGGAATTGTTTGCCCGCGGTTTGCAGATTATGTTGGAAATTTGCTCGATTTTGTCGAGGAGAATCCGAAACTCTAAAGCGGAGAAAGCATACTTATCAAGAGTTACAAGCATCAAACTTCCAAATAATGATGAAGTTTCTTCGACCAACTATTTCTGTTTTTGCTGCGGTTTTGTTGGTATCTGCAACAGGTTTCTCTCAGAGTGGCCGCGTCCAGCCGACACCCACGCCGACGCCGAATGATGACACGGTTCGCATCGTGACGGAAGAAATTAAACTTAATGTCCTGGCGTTTGACGAGAACGGAGAATTCTTTCGCGATGTGACGGCAAAGGATCTGGTCATCACCGAAAACAACATTCTTCACCAGCCAGCGAGTGTCCGGCGGCTCCCCGCAAATGTGCTGATCGTGATGGACACAGGCGGCGAGCTGCGGAGCGTAAAATCGCTCGATCAAACGCGAAAGGTGGCGCGCGGTGTGATTGACGCCCTTCGGCCTGGCGATTCGGTCGCCATCCTGCAATACAGCGACAAAGCCGAGATCGTTGGCGAATGGTCGAACGATAAATTGCATATGCTTGCAGCCTTAAAGCGCACAAATTTTGGCCGTCGTTCGGTGTTTGTCGATGCCCTAAATCTGGCGACCGATTTTTTCCTAAAAGATCCGCTCGAAAACAAGCATCTCGTCCTCATCACCGACGGCACCGACAGCGCGGGCCGGTCGTCAGCAAAATTTGATGCCTTTCAGCGTCTGCTGGCGACGGACATCAGCGTCCACGTTATCAGCTATACCTCGATGGAGGCCGCTGACATCGCGCCGAGAACCAAGGGAACGTCAAACACGCCCCCGCCCAAGGCAATGCCAGACGAGGTCGCCGCACAGCTTCCAAACGGTGTCGGAAACAAGGGAGCCGTAAAGATCGGCCCGACGATCAATCTCGACCGCACGCTGATCAAAAGGATGAAAGCACGAAAAGTCGAGCTCGAGACAAGTCAGGAACAGCTCGAAAAACTAACCGAAAACACCAACGGCGAATTTATCCTGCCAGAATCGCTCAGCGAAATGACCGAAAAAACCGCCCTCGTTGCCCGTATGATCGACTCCTCCTACGTCGTTACCTACGCCCCAAAGATACCGGTCATAGAAACCCGCGGCATCGCCGAACGCAATATCGACGTCACATCCAAACGCCCCGGCCTTGTCGTGCAGGCACGGAGAAAACTCGTCACCAAATCCCCAAGATAGAAATCTCCGCCTCAAATAGAGATCTCCTTGACAAGTCTTTGACTTAGAATTACTCTAACTCTAATCATGAACGCCATCAAAATGACTGCTATACAAGACCTGTGTTTGACACCGCAGCGAGAGGTCGTGCTGTCGGTCATTCGCAATTCACGCGAGCATTTGACGGCGAACGAGGTTTTTGCTCATTCGAAGGCCAAATTGCCGAGCATCAGTTTTGCTACGGTGTATAACTCGCTAAGGTTTTTGAAAGATTCGGGGCATATTGCGGAGATACATTTTGGGAATGGGGCGAGCCGGTTTGACCGGATGACCACGCGGCACGACCACGCGCTTTGCACCGAGTGCGGAAAGCTCGTCGATATCGAGATGGAACATCCATCAGAGCTAGTCGAGAGGGCGGCGGCGATCTCGAATTTTAAGCCGGAATTTTTGGAATTTACTTTACGGGGCTTATGTCCTGAATGTTTGGTAAGGTATTAACCACATAGAGACATAGAGCACATAGAAAAGACTTAAAAATCTATGTGTTCTATGTCTCTATGTGGTGAAAATATAAGGAGATACATACAACACATGTCAACCGCTACAGGAACTGCAACAGAAGGTTCGGTCATGCTGGCCAAGGTCGGACAGCCGGCACCGGATTTTAACATGCCTTCGACGAAGGACATCGAGACCCTGAAGGAAAACGTCAAGCTTTCGGATTATAAGGGCAAATGGCTCATCATGCTCTTTTATCCCCTGGATTTCACGGGCGTATGCTCTACGGACTTGACGCACTTTTCGGACAGGTTTGACGAGATCAATGGCCTCGGAACGGATGTTCTGGGCGTCTCGACCGACTCAGTCCACTCGCACCGTGCGTGGCTGCGCGCACCAATGGAAAATAACGGACTTGGGGAAATCAAATACCCGATCGCCTCAGATGCGGGCGGCAAGTTAGCCCGCCAATACAACATCCTCATCGAGGAAGCGAATATAGCGCTTCGCGGTCTTTTCATCATCGATCCCGACGGCGTGCTGCAATATTCGGTAGTTAACACTCCGGCCATCGGACGCTCGGTCGATGAAACTCTGCGCGTGCTGCAGGCTCTGCAAACTGGCGGTTTCTGTCCAGCAGATTGGAAGCCGGGTCAGGCAAACTTATAAATAAGATATAGAGACGTTACAGAGTGGCAGAGTTTGGAGTATTTCTCTGTAACTTCCGTAACTATGAAATTCTGCAACTTGTTAAGGAGTAAATCACAATGGGAAATGACACAGAAAATGGTAACGGCTCAAAATGCCCGTTTACGGGTGGAGCGATAAAATTTACGACTGAGACCAGCCGGTCAAACCGCGATTGGTGGCCGAAGATGTTGAATTTGAACATACTTCGTCAGCACTCGGGCAAATCCAATC
>JBDSCV010000304.1:0-4740 GCA_039920905.1 Pyrinomonadaceae bacterium | reverse complement strand
TTGTTTTTCGACGAGCGAACCGAGGACGCGGGCTTCGATCTCAGTAAGTATTTCGGGCATATTCGAATGTTACGCTTATTTCTTTTCAGATTGTAATACAATTTAAGCAATGGATATTCTAGTCGCACGCACCGATGCCGAGATCGAAAAGGCTTTTGCAACATTTTCGGCGGCCAAAGTGCTCGGCTGCGACACCGAAACGTCCGGTCTGAGCGCTCGTCACGGACGTTTGTTTTCAGTGCAGTTTTCGGATGGTGAATTTAATGTTCTGATTCCCATCAGCGAAAGCGTGCCGCTTGGCAAATTGGCAGAAATCCTGACGGATAATTCGATCAAAAAGATCTTTCACAACGCTAAATTTGATCTCGATTTCCTCGCCGAGAATGGCTACGAAGTAGAAAATATCTACGATACGATGATCGCTGAAAAGGTCCTGACACGCGGAGCGAACCAATCTGCGTCGCTCGCCGAAACGCTTTACCGCTACTTCGCCGTCGATCTCGATAAATCACAACGAGCAAAATTTAGCCGCAAATGGGACGGAATTTGGACGGATGATTTGGTTGATTACGCGCTCTCGGATGTCATTCACCTGCCTCGACTTATGGCCGAGCAGATGGCGTGGCTGGAAAAGTTGGGACTGTATTCAAATTACGACGATCAGGTGAAGAAGATATTTACCCACGAAAAATACGAAAGATACGAAAATTAAGAATTTTTCTCGTCTATTTCGTGTGTTTCGTGGGCAAACTTCTTACCAGCGGTGATAAGCCGGATGGCCCTCTTTGACCGCGACGAATGTTCCGCGACACGTCGCGCAGACCTTATCATTTGCGATGATCTCGGCTTCGACTGTCGCTCTCTCCTCTGTTGATTCAACAACGTGGGCACGCAGATGTATCGGCTCGTCGAAGGGCGTCGGGCGGAAGAGTTTGACGTGAAAATCCGCCGTGACCGTGCAGTCCGGTTCACTTTTGCCATCACGCTTCATCAAAAAAACCGCCGCCGTCCAATTCGAGTGGCAATCGAGCAAAGCGCCAATGATACCGCCATTCAACATCCCCGGAAACCCCTGATGATGCGGTTCGGCGTGCCAGACGGCGACGACCTCATCCCCATCCGGAAAGCTCGCGATATGCAATCCCTTCTCATTCGCCGGGCCACAGCCGAAGCAGATGCTAGCGGGTGAATACTTCTCTTGCAAAGATAGCTGATTACTCATAGTATATTCCCCAAGACTAGCACAAAACCCGTTGAAAATATGGAGCAAACTAACGTTCCGGGGCAGCGAACGCTGCTCGACATGAACGGTTATCAATGGGCCGTTCTCTTTGCCGCCTGGCTCGGTTGGGGATTCGACATTTTTGACAGTCTTTTGATGAACTACGTCGCGCCGACTGCCGTGCCGACCTTGCTTGGCATCCCGATCGGCACCCCCGAAGCCCAATCGGCGACACTTCGCTGGACCGGCATCCTAACGTCTATTCTGTTGATAGGTTGGGCGGCGGGCGGCATAATTTTCGGCAAGGTAGCTGACCGTATTGGTCGTACCAAAACCCTTTTGCTGACGATGCTGTTATATTCGCTCGGAACTGCCGCTTGCGCATTCGCCCCAAACATCTGGGTGCTGATCGCGTGCCGCATCGTCTCAAGTCTCGGCATCGGCGGCGAATGGGCGGCGGGGGCGGCAATGGTCGCGGAGGTCGTACCCGAAAAGCGACGCGTCGAGGCCGGTTCACTTCTTTACACAGCCGCCCCGGCGGGGCTATTCCTGGCAACATTAGTGACCTATCAGGTCACCGGAGTTTATTTCACTGATCCCAGTGTTTCATGGCGGTATGTTTTTCTTTTCGGGCTGATACCGGCCGCCGTGGCGTTTCTTGTTCGCCTCTTAATTAAAGAGCCCGAGCGTTGGAAAAAGGCCGCTCACGAACACCGGGCAAAAATTTCCGAACTCTTTTCGCCACAATATCGGGCCCTTACGATCAGCGGTTTTTGCGTTGCGGGGACGGCTCTGATCACCTGGTGGAGCGGAAACGCCTTCGTACCCGTTGTCGCAAAAGGTTTGGCCCAACGTGAGTGGACGGCGCTGAAAAACGCTGGCACGGCAGGTCTCCCGTCAATGGAAATAATGGGACAGCAGTGGATCAGGACCGCGACAAATATCTTCAACCTCGGCGGGCTGATCGGCACACTGCTTATCATCCCCGCGGCAAAGCTCCTCGGCCGCAAAAAGATGTTCTTCGTTTACTTTCTCGGTTCGGCCATATCGTTGATGGCTGCGTTTGGCCTCAGCCTCGAGCCATACACACGGTTGTATATGTATTTCGCTATCGGAGTGACCACCTATGGCATATTTGGCAGCTTTACGTTTTACTTGCCAGAGCTTTTCCCGACACGCCTTCGCGGAACCGGAGCAGGATTTACATACAACATCGGGCGTCTTATTGCGGCATTTGGCCCATTTCTGGTCGGGAGCATCGCTGCAAGCGGGGCAAACGCACTAGACAGCGCAATGTATGTACTTTTTTGGGTTGGGATCGTTCCAATTATCGGAATATTCCTCTTGCCCTTTGTGATCGAGACCAAAGGCAGAGAGTTGGCCGATTAACGTTGGGTGAAGGGCACTTTGTCGAGAGTTTTTGTGGTGTGATCGGTTACGCTCATCACGGGTTCGCGAAATTCTTCGAGCTGAGCCGTCGTATGCGATGCCAATTGATCAGGAGAACTTGCGTCGGTAGTGTTGTCCCAACGTTTTAGCCTCGCGTCGATGAGCTTTGGAACCTGACGCATCAGGGTGAAACAAATGCCAAATATTGTTGCGAGATAAATCACGGCGAGCCAGAAAACCGCGTCCGGTCTTACGTCATTCCCGCGTAGGACAGCGACCAGCCCGACTAAAATTCCGAGCCCCAAAGCCACGATCGCAAATAGCGTCCGCAGGATATGTTGGAGCATTTTGCCCGGACCCGAATCGTTGTCCTCTTTCTCGCGTGCCAACCGCCCGCCGCAGCTTTTGCAGTATTTGAGACCTTGGGTAACCGAGCTTCCGCATGTTGGACAGAACATAGGCTATTGTTTTTGACTGATCTTTTCTTCGAGCCAGTTTGTGAGCGCGTCCACCGACTCGATATGAACCGGTCTGCCCTTCCACGCCCTGAACGCAAAAATAAAGAGCATTGCGGTCGTCAGGATTTGGAAAATAACATTCCCGACCTCAGCGACGTTTGTAAGATTGCCGATAATTCCCAATATCGTCGTCACGATCAATATCCCGATATGTGCCGCGAGGCCCTGAGCCGCGTGAAATCGCACCTTGGTCTCGCTTTTTGGCACAAGAAACAAGATCAACAATCCTGCGACCAGACCGATATACCAGGGAATATACGGCAAAGCGGTCATTATATTCTCGGGCAGGCCGATCTTGTCCACCTTACGCGACAACGACTGATTTACATTTGCAAAACCGACGGTCTGATAGTTTGCAGGGGTGTATTGGCTGTTGTAAGGCTGCGAAAAGCCGGACGCATCGCCGGGAGCAAACCTTCGCGTCTGTTCCTCGGTCGGCAGCGGATCGGCAAACTGGCCCGTCTCGCCGCCCGTATTAGGCAGCGTCTGCGTGGCATTCCGCGCCTCGGCCTCGGCCTCGATCTTCTCCGGAAAATCCGGGTCAAGTGGATTTGTATCGTACTTTGTCGGCATCTCTGCAAATTTTACGATATTTTGAGCGGATTAGTTCAACAAAAGGCAGAACCGCCTGCATAAGCGGGCGGAACGACCTTGGTTTACCATTCGCGATTGAATTTTGACGTGTTTGCGGCCCGCTTACGCAGGCGGTTCTGACACCTTTATCCCCAACTCTTTTAACTGCGAACCATCCACCTCTCCTGGTGAGTCCATCATCAGATCCTGGGCCGAAGCCGTTTTCGGGAACGCCATCACGTCGCGAATGTTTTCGGTGCCGCAAAGGATCATGCAGGTTCGTTCGATACCAGCGGCGAAGCCTCCGTGCGGCGGTGTGCCATATTCGAGTGCATCGAGAAAAAACCCAAACCGCTCGCGAGCCTTTTCGACCGACAGTCCCAACGCTTTGAAATTCAGGGCCTGAATTTCTTTTTGATGAATACGGATCGAACCGCCGGCACCTTCGTAGCCGTTGATAACGGCGTCGTAGGCTTTTGCGCGAACCTGTCCGAGCAGGTGATGCTGACTTTCGTCGTTAACGGCAGCTTTAAAAAGTTCGAGGTCCTCGTCCATCGGCGACGTAAATGGATGATGCGCCGCGTCGTAACGGTCGCTCTCTTCGTCATGCTCGAACATCGGGAATTCGGTGACGATCAGCGGTTTGTAAGCCGAACGGTCGATCAAATTTTCACGTTTCGCGATTTCGACACGCAATGCTCCGAGGGCGGCCGCGACGACCGATTTGCGTCCCGAAACGATCAGAACCAGATCGCCCTTTTCGGCTCCTGAGTCAGATGCTAGCTCGGCGATCTTCGCCTCGCCTAAAACCTTTAGCAGCGACGATGTAAGAACCCAGTCGCTATCGCTCCCGGTTCTGACCTCAGGCTCGCCGACCTTTATCCACGCCAACGCACCTGCGCCGTATCGTTTTGCAAAATCCTGCAGGTCGTCTAGTTGCTTGCGCGAGTAATCGGCCTTGCCTTTGACCACCAAGCATTTTATTTCGCCTTTTGCCTCAAGCGTAGAGGCGAACGGAGCAAAGTCCGTATCGCGTAA
>JBDSCV010000303.1:0-11456 GCA_039920905.1 Pyrinomonadaceae bacterium | reverse complement strand
GCTTCCATCAGCAGCGAATCACCGCTGCGGACGATGGCCTTTGCCGCGTCGGTCAACGGCCGTTCGCGCAGGTCGCTCATCACCTCATTCGGCGGCACATTTAACAGGATAATGCCGCGAGCTGTGGTGAAATTTAGAGAGACGGATTTAGGTATCGGGTTTTTGGTTTTTGCTTCTTTCGAAGTTGAACTTTGGACATTGGCCTCAAGAATCGTCTCCTCATTTATAACTTGTATCTTTTCACTTTTAACTTCGCCTCTCCGCCGTCCTTTTACCTCAAACCTTCCCGCATTCTTCTCTTTCACCTTCGCAATATCAAAATCGGCTAGGTAACGCGGGCGCGATTCGGTCCAGAGAAATTGATAGGTCAGATCTTCGGCGGGAACGTCCGTCACGATGGTGCCGGTATCGGTTTTGGCCTCAGCCAATACAAAGTTACCGACCATCTCAATGGCTCCGGTGACCGTTTCGATCCTAACCGTTGAACGTTCGGGCAAGGTGACGATGAGGTCGATACGTTTGCGTTTGTCGGTCGGATTCACAATTACTACGGTTCGGCCGTCAACCGTGGTGATCTTTATCTCGCCCTCAGAAACGCCCTTTTGCGACGTTGCGGATATTTTGGAGGCAACAGGTTTATCAGCAACACTGGGCTCGGCTTTTACGGAGATGCGCCCGTATTTATTGACGATCTCAACCGTTCCGCCAACTGCGATATTGAGTTCGTGCGTCAAATCCTGCGAATCGGAGGTGTGCGAAAACGCAAGGACAAAACAAATTATATAAAGGAGTTTTTTTACCGCAAGCCGCATTTTTTAGGGTTTGCTCGGGATTCGCCCCGACTGTATCAGGCGTTGACGGACTCGTTCCTGCCACTTCTTCTTTGGACGCCCGTCATACTCAAAACGTTCGATCAAATCGTTCATAGATTCGCCGCCCGCAAGTCTGGTTTTTAAATAAAGCAACGCCACTATGATACCAGAAAAGGAGAATACGAGGATCTGCATCGGCAGCCAAAGTATCTGGATCAAGGATTCGAGAACCGTGTGCATGACGCGGGTCTGCATGTCCATTTGGGCGCCTCCGGTCAAGGTCGAGTTTCGTCGGCCAAAACTATATTTTCCGAAACCAAAATTGAATTCGGATTTCTTATCTTCCGTCTGTTCGGTTGTCGGGCTTTCGCTTTCGACCGCGGCTTCGTCAGCATTCTTAACCGCCTCGGTCTGAGTTTCGCGTTTAGGATCGAAAGCCTTTCCGGAGGTATTAACAACATACGAAATCGATCCGGCAATGATCGCCGGGATCAAAAACATTATGCAAACCGCTCCGGCAGCTGTGGCGAATGACCGTTTGACCAATGTCCGCGAACGCCGCAGAGCTTCCCTGATGCCGACATTTTCCATCATTACAACCGGCGGGACGAGCATCCACACAATGTAGGCTGCGAAGAAACCTATAACGCCTAAGATACCGGCCCCGATCCCGCCGCCGATAACTACGGCCGACATCGATTCGGTCATCGGATATAGAATCAGCATCAGAGTGGCAACGGCGGCAAATCCCGCGATGGCGCCCAGCACACACACGACGAATGGCAGCAAAGCAGTGAGCAACCCGGTGCCGGCCATACGCTTCCATTTTTTGCGGGCCTCCTTGAGAGCCGGCCGCAGACGAACCGGACGCAGCGGAACAGAGAGATATTGCGTGACGATCCACGCGATCGTGCCGACGATGAGATTTGTGCAAAATGCATTGGCGATCGACAATGCAAACCCGGTCACACCCAGGAGAATATTCCCCGTGGAATCGGCGATCACCCCGCTAACCTTTAGAAATGAAAAGGTCAGCAGAATAAGTGTCAAAACGATTATCGGGAGAGAGAAAAACCCGGTCAGCATCAGAAACTTTGGCAGATGTTCACTGTAGATAACCAAAGCCCGCCGGAGCAGTCCGAAAATCCCCTCCGAACGCGCCCGCAACTCGCTCGCGAAAGCCTTCGCCGTCTGCGGACGATTTTCGGTTTCTTTTGCTAATGCAGAGTGAATCGCACGCTTCAGCTTACGCCGTACCCTTTTGGCCTTTAACGGCGTTGGCTCGACATTCATGTGTGATTGCATCACATTTTTAAAATCACCTTCAAAAGGGGGGGCACCCGAAAGCATCTGATACGCTATCACGCCGAGGCTGTAAATATCGGAACGCGGATCGAGGTGTTCGCCGCGGCACTGCTCAGGCGACATGTACAAAGGCGTCCCCAAAACCGCACCGACCCGTGTCAGTTCCGGTGAACCGTGAGCGTCGTAAAGCGATCTGCCGGTCGTCAGATGCCCCGTCCGGTCCACGTCAATTCCGATCTCGTCCAACGGCACCCGCGTTCCGATCGTGTCCTGATAATCCGCCGCGATGTCGCCGTCCTTAAATATAGCCGTCTCGCCTTCCGAAGCGGCCGAATTGAGGTGAATTGTTCCGGCCTCAGAAACGAGTGTGCGGCTTTCTATCGCTCCGGCGATCGTCGCCGCTTCGGCAACGTGAGTGTCGATCTTATATTCGGCCTGTGTATCGTCATGATCGCTCGCAAATGTGGTTTTTGCGTCAGGAATATATGTCTGAGGCGCGTGTCCAAAAGATTGCGGGAAATCTCCGGAGATCAGACTTTCGTCGTGCTCTTCGAGCTTAGCGATACCAAAATCGAGCACCTTTACTGTGTAGCCGCCGCGTTGATTTGGCTCGAGCCAGATGTTGTCGGGTTTGAGATCGCGGTGGATAATGCCCATCTCATGGGCCTCATGCACGGCTGAGCAGACCTGTTCGAGGATGTCGAGCGTCCACGCGACCGGCAGATTCTTTTCCTCATTGAGTATCTCGCCCAGCGTACAGCCGTCGAGATATTCCATCACAAGATACGCAACTTGACCTTCTTTTGTATCGGCAAATCCAAAATCCGTGACGTTTACGACATTCGGGTGCCGCAGCCGTCCCGCCGCCCTGGCCTCGCGGCGAAAACGTTCGACAAACTCCGTACGCTGCATATATTCGGGAGCAATGACCTTGATCGCGACATGCCGCTCGGTGCCGAGGTGTGTCGCCAGATACACGGTTCCCATGCCGCCCTTGCCCAGCTCACGCGTCATCTGATACTTGCCGTCAAGTGTCTGGCCTTTGAGGTCCAAAAAATCCATAAAAAGTTACGTGCAAACTCTAACCGTTTTCGCAAACCTATTGCAAGTATTTACGACGACGGGATCGATTAAGTTTTTATTTCGCGGTATATTGAATTTTTCCCGAAATTGTCCTAAAATTTCTTCAAAATTAAGATTTACCGATTATTGACCATAAGTTCTGCAAATCTATTTGGCAATTGGTATGTTTTATATATGCAACGTCGTGTCATACGTGTTAGACTTCTTTTCATATCGGAGAAAGTCCGGTCATGGAAGGATAAAAAAATGGATGGGAGATCAAAAATATGAGCTTGGATAAAGGAAAGGCGATCGAATCTGCTTTGCTGCAGATCGAGAAAAAATTTGGCAAAGGTTCGATAATGCGTTTGGGCGAACGCCCGCACGAGGACATCGGGGCGATCTCGACAAATTGCCTGAGCCTGGATGCCGCGATCGGCGTCGGCGGCTTTCCGCGTGGCCGAATTGTCGAAGTTTACGGGCCGGAAAGTTCGGGTAAGACCACGCTCGCGCTCACGGTCGTCGCCTCTGCCCAACGGACCGGCGGCATCTGTGCCTACATCGACGCCGAACACGCGATGGACCCGGAATACGCGACCAAGCTCGGCGTCAACATTGACGACATGCTCATCTCGCAGCCGGATTCGGGCGAGCAGGCGCTTGAGATCGCCGAAACGCTGATCCGTTCGAACAGCGTGGATGTGATCGTTATTGATTCGGTCGCGGCACTCGTGCCGCGTGCCGAATTAGACGGTGAAATGGGTGATTCACTGCCGGGATTACAAGCCCGTTTGATGTCGCAGGCTCTGAGAAAGATCACGGCGATTGTTTCAAGCTCGAACACATGCTTTATCTTTATCAATCAGCTTCGCGAAAAGATCGGCGTCTTCTTCGGCTCGCCCGAAACGACGACAGGTGGCAAGGCCCTCAAATTCTACGCCAGTCTCCGCCTGGACATCCGCCGCATCGGTGCGATCAAGGACGGGGATAAGGTCGTCGGCAATCGCACCCGCGTCAAAGTCGTTAAAAACAAATGCGCACCGCCGTTTCGTGAGTCGGAATTCGACATCATGTACGGTGAAGGCATCTCGCGCGAAGGCGACCTGCTCGATCTGGCCGTCCTTCACAACATCGTCGAAAAGAGCGGCTCTTGGTTTTCGTATAAGGGAGAGAGGCTCGGGCAAGGTCGCGACAACGTCAAGAACATGCTAAAAGAGAGTGCCGAGCTGCTCGAACGCATAGAGACGGACGTCAAGCAGGAGCTTGGCTTTACGAGGATCGAACCCAAGGCAAAGGCCGCCGCCGCAGGAAAGGTTGATCCCGCCAAATCTGACGAAAAGGTTGAGGCTTTAGAGGTCTAATTTGACATAGACTGGCCGCTTATTTACACTTACAAATTCGCGCACCCTCTCGTTTTCTGGGTATAGCGGCCAGATAGCTCAGTTGGTAGAGCAGCGGACTGAAAATCCGCGTGTCGGCGGTTCGACCCCGTCTCTGGCCACCAATTTTAAAAAAAGAGGCCGCCTTTTCAGACAGCCTCTTTTCTGCGCCTGCATACGCTGGATTAAGCATATAAAATATGGATCCGCTTGCCAATCAGATCAGGCCGTTGAGCCTGGATGAGTTTGTCGGACAGACGCATCTCGTCGGAGCCGACAAACCCCTGCGTCTAGCCATCGAACAAGGACATATATTCTCATTTGTTCTGTGGGGAACGCCCGGAACCGGAAAAACGACGCTCGCACGTATCTATGCTAATGCCATAAAAGCTTACTTTTACGAGCTTTCAGCGGTTTCTGCCGGAAAGGATGATATTCGTAAGATCGTCAAAACTCCGTCGATCGACGGGCGACCGCGGGTCTTATTTCTCGATGAAATTCACCGTTTTAATAAAGCCCAGCAAGATTTTTTGCTCCCGTTCGTCGAGAATGGCGAATTGGTTCTGATCGGGGCGACGACGGAAAACCCGAGTTTTGAGATCATACCGGCGCTCTTGTCACGTTTGCGGGTTTTCGTTCTAGAGGAATTCTCAGACGCAGATATGACCGCGATCATCGACCGCACCGGTTTTGAACTAGACGACACCGCGAAAAACTGGCTCGTCGAAATGGCCAACGGCGATGCCCGCCAGGCCATCACGATGATCGAGAACACTTCGCACTTGTATGACACAATTACGCTCGAAACACTCAAAGAGACGCTGCAATCGAAGTTCCTAAGATACGACAAAAAAGGCGAGGAGCATTACAATGTCATCAGTGCGTTTATTAAGTCCATGCGAGCCAGCAAGCCGGACGCGGCGATATACTATCTAGCGAGAATGATCGAATCCGGCGAAGACCCGAAATTCATCGCCCGCCGAATGGTCATCTTTGCGTCGGAAGATATCGGTCTTGCCCAACCGACCGCTTTGGTCGTGGCGAACACGGTGTTTCGAGCCGTCGAGACCATCGGAATGCCGGAATGTGCATTAAATTTGGCCCACGGTGTCGCGTATCTGGCAAATGCGGCAAAGGACCGTTCCGCCACCAACGCTATCGGTGCGGCCATGGAAGACGCGAAAAAGTTCGGCAACCTTCCAGTGCCGATGAAGATCCGAAATGCACCGACAAAACTGATGAAAAACCTAGGCTACGGCAAAGACGAAGGCAACGACCCCGAAGGAGATCTGCTGCCTGAAAAATTGCGTGGCCGCAAATACTTTTGAATTTCTTCTCTGCGATCTCTGCGGTCTCTGCGTTAAAAAAATGTTCTAAACGCTAAGACCGCAGAGATCACAAAGAAACCCAAAAAGGAAAATAAAAATGATTCGATCAATATTACTTTTGGCGACAGCAATGCTTTTTGCTCTCAATATCGCAGCCCAGACCGACAGAGACTTCGTCTCCACCCGGGAGATGGACCGTATCAACTGGATGGAATTCAGGGACGTTGTGCCGTCAAAAACCACGACCGTCTTACTGCCGACCGGGACGCTCGAACCGCACGGCGTCATCAACAACGGTGCCGACAATACAGCTCCGTTCGCGATGGCCAAAACGATCGCCCGCAGGACAAATGCTCTAGTTGCTCCGACGCTGTCCTACGGCATCACCGGTTCGCTCGAGGCCTATCCCGGAGCTTTACAAATCACTGAATCCGCTTATCGTCCGTTTGTAAAGCAAATTCTTGAGGGCCTCGTCAAGAACGGCTTTCGCAACATAATAATCCTCAACGGCCACGGTGGCGGCCAGACCGCAGTACTCCAGGCCGTCGCCGCTGAGGTCGCGACCGAAAAGCATGTTCGGACACTCGTCATAAACTGGTGGTCATTCGCCTCTGACGAGACTAAAGAGGTCTTTGGCGAAGACGGCGGCCACGCCGGGTTAAATGAGACTGCCTTTATTCAAGCCATCGACCCGACGCTCGTTCACCCGGAAAAATATAGTGGAACCGATATGACAACGGCTTATCCAACCGTCGGAACGTGGTCGGCAGTTCCCTTTCCGTCATCAATCGGCCTCTATCAAAAGGGTCAAGGCTACCCAAAGTTCGATCAGGCCAAGGCCGATCTTTATTACAAGAAAGTTACAGACAAGGTGGCGAATCTTATTCTGGAAATGGTCAGGAAATGGGATATGGCCGGACTGTAATACCTTAGTACCTTTGAACTTGGTGACCGGTCGGATCTCGCGGAACGTGCCGGGAAAACAGCTAATTTACTGATTCGAGGTAGTAAGATAGGTCACTAGCGGTGAATCTTACCTTTTCCAATAATTCCTGATCTTTAGATCGAGCATGGGAAAGGCGCAGTATTCGACGCTGCGACCGGATTCACGGAGTTTTTCGACCATCGGTATAGCGGCGTCGGCGTTACGCGTATGAACAATTATTGTTGCAGCCTTCTGGAGGTCTGTACGCACATTTAACCATTGGGCAATGGCGTAGCCCGTTTGGGCAAAATCGTCGTGGTCGTTCGATTCGTAATGGTGCGGAAGCAGATCATGGTCGAGAAAGATCGCATCGTAGCTCCTTTCTGCGAGGAGCTGTTTAGCATCCGCAACGGTCGCCGCAATAAATAGATCATCCCCAGCAAATCTCTTCGCGAACCATCTGTGCCGGCGTTCGTCATCATCAAGCAGCATAACGCTTATCGGCGTCCTGTCGGCGCTCAAATCGGCCAATCCAAATTTTATCAACAAACTGCGAAAAATACTCATAAATGCTCGATCTAAAGACAATATATCATATCAGGTGAACTGGCCCCGGCCACGCCTTGAATTCAAAATCGCGAGTGTTATAATCCATATCACCGGACGCTCCGAGTAAACCAATGCCACAGGAAAAAGCAGAAAATCACAGTCTCAAAGCCGTCCCGAAACTTGTCCCGCCTCATAATGAGGACGATCCGGAACAATGCCCTAAATGTTACGGCACCGGGATGGAAGTTGTTCCCGGCAAGGGCGCCCGGATTTGTCCGTGCCGTAAATTAAAGTCGCAGCACGGCCAGTTTGACAGCGTTCGTCTGCCAAAACGCTACGACGGCTTTCATTTTGGGAACTACAAACCGCAAAACGAATCGCAGAAGATCGCGCTCAAGAGCGCGATGAATTTCGCGATGGAGTATCCTGCCGTGGAACGCGGCCTATTGTTGACGGGTAGTGTCGGGGTCGGAAAAACCCATCTGGCGGTTTCTATTCTAAAAGGCCTGACCGAACGGGGCTTTTCATGTCTATTCTATGAATTTGGCTCGCTGTTAAAAGAAATTCAGGATTCTTACAACCCAAATACGCAATCGTCAGAACTCAGGGTTTTAACGCCTGTACTCAGCGCCGACGTACTCGTCCTGGACGAATTCGGAGCTTCAAAGCCCACCGATTGGGTGCGGGACACGATGGCTCATGTCATAAACACCCGATATAACGAGAAGAAATTCACTATTTTCACGACAAATTATTTTGACCAGCGCCCTAACGACCGGGAAGAAACTCTGGAAGATCGGATCGGTATCCGTGTCCGCTCGCGGCTTTATGAAATGTGTAAAACGGTTTCGATGGATGGGAAAGATTTCCGGAAAACTTTTGACCAATCGTTTGCCGCAAAAAAATAAGATTTTAGGCACTCTCACCTGCCGCTAAAACTAAACAATCCGATTTTACGGCTGTTAGAGTTGATCGGTCCCATCGAAAGATTCCACTCAATTTCAAAAAATCCAATCTCAGAAAAATGTTTAATTTTGTTTAATAAAGTTGTTTCAATCTTTTCACGAATGGATATAATGGATATTGCGGACCGCCTCATCCGCTAACCAAACCATTATGCTCGCTACCAACTAGGTTCTGCACAAAGGACGTTACAGAATCATCAATTCATTTATCACTTACTCACCGGCACAATACCGCCCTATGCTCTTGAGCGTTCGATCGCGATCCTTGACGGTAAGTCGGATCCGCTTCGCCAGCCAACTGATCTTGACGACAGCATCCCCCCGGAAATCTCGGATGTGTTTATGAGATCGCTCGCTATCCGTCGCGAGAACAGATTTGACTCAGCGACTTAATGCAGCAAGTTCTGCGTCTGTTGTCCGTGTGGAAGAACGCAAAGCGGAGGAAGTCGAGGCAGCCAAGAATGCCCCGCCCGAAGCCGCTCACAAGAAGCTTGCGGAACTTGAAAAAGAACAGGTTCGGCAGAGAGCCGAAGAGGAGCGGCTTGAGTCCGAGGCCGAAGAAGAACGTAACCGAATCGAGCAGAGAATGCTTGAACTCAAGGCCGAGGAGGAACGCAGGCGCCAAAAAAAAAGAAGAATTGGAGCAGGAAGCCGAGCAGGAACGTCTGCGGGCCGCTCAAAAACTGGCGGAACTTGAGGCCGAAAAAGAAAGGCGGCGTGCCGAAGAGGAACGTCTGGAGCACGAGGCCGAGGAAGAACGCTCCCGTGCGGAGGAACGCCTGAAGGAACTTCAGTCCGAGCAGGAGCACTATCGCGCCGAGCAGAAACGTATCGAAGTAGAAGCGCAAAAACAACGGGAACGGGCCGAATAGCGTCTAAGAGAGCTTTCTAATCTTAACGCGGACTTAGAAACGCACCCCAACAGCCTCGACCAAAAGGAGGTAAAATCTGAAAATGACATACCCGACGACCAGTCTCTGCTTGAATTAGAACCGCGTCAAACGGTTTCAGACTCGTCTTTCGCCGCTTCTGAGTTGTTCGATGACGCTCCATTAAAAGAGGCGGATGCAGTCCCCAAAATCGACGCCTATGCGATCGCAGGCGGCGAATCAATGAGGACAAATTTGGACGAGACTACAAATGTGGACTATGATTCGATGGACGATGTTGCTTCGTCCGCCGCTTTCAACAAACACCTGCCCGTTATCGCCACCGCCGCGATGTTACTGCTTATTATTTTAGTCAATGACAGGACTAAACAATTAAATGCTACTCAGGATAAGTAAAAGAAAAAACGCACCGCCCGTCGCAAAAGCCCCAGCGGTTAAGAAAAAGGTTACGGTTGAGGACCTCATCAAACGACAACTAAGAATATCTGAAAAACATCGAGGAAAGTATATGCAACGTTCATCTAAATATAACCTTTCAATAACCGGTTCGGGCATTTTTGCCATTGTTATGCTGTTCACGTTTGCATTTGTGCTATCTGAGCTCTCATTTTCTGTACCGCCCAGGGAAGCCAGATGAGCTTGGCAGACATTTTGATCGCCCTTCGATCAAAAAAGGCCACGCTCCCGGATCGAAATAAGATACTAACGGATGCCGTCCAAACTAAGGGCACAACTTTTTCGATGACGCCTGAGATCGAGAAAGAGCTGGCGGGAACAGGTGCGGATAGAACTCCCGGACTTCGTCCTTCTAGGACAGTTGTCGGAATCTGAAGCGGTGAAACTAGTCAAGCAGGTTTACCCAGCGAACGCGTTCAGACTAACGTCGGAGGAAAAGCAACGGTCGATGTCGAAATTGTTACGAGCGGAAACGTCACATCGGCTAAGGCGAGCGGGAACCCTTATTTTAAACAAAACAACGAAGAGGCGGCCTTAAAATCAAAATTCAAACCCGTGATGTCAGGAAATCAGGCGGTAAAAGCGAAAGGCTATATTATTTATAACTTCTTACCGGTTCGGTAACGGTTAGTAATTACCAGCTACAATTGTTGATTTAATCCCGCTTGCTTCTTGTGCGATCTTGACGCCGACCGAGGCCCCGATCCGCGTAGCACCGGCCTCGAACATCGCTCTTGCGTCTTCAATGCCCTTAACGCCGCCCGAAGCCTTCACCCCCAAAGCTCTTCCAACAGTATGGCGCATCAGCGCAACGTCATTAGCGGTTGCGCCGCCTTTGGCAAAACCCGTCGAAGTCTTTACAAAATCCGCTCCGCCGTTTTTGGCTGCAAGACAGGCCCGCACCTTTTCATCGTCTGTCAGTAAAGCAGTCTCGATAATGACTTTACAGAGAATATTATTCTCGTGGGCCGCTTCCACTACAGCTCGAATATCATCCTCGACTAAACAATCATCTCCCGATTTCAGTGCACCGATATTGATGACCATATCGACCTCTCTGGCACCGTTAAAGATCGAACGCCGGGCCTCGTACGCCTTTACATCCGAAAGTGTTGCTCCGAGGGGAAAACCAATGACCGTGCAGACGGGAATACCGGTTCCTTTCAGAAAATCGGTCGATTTCTTGACCCAGCCAGGATTTACGCAGACAGATGCAAAACCGAATTGAGCCGCTTCCTCACAAAGTTTGCGAATGTCAGATTCCGCAGCCTCCGGTTTGAGCAGTGTGTGGTCGATCAGGCTCGCCCAATCGTGCGCCGTCGCCGTCTCGCCCAGCACAATGCCGATACGTTCGGCCCCGGCGTCAACGATCCGCTGGACATCAGCATGGCAAAATGTCGGGCAATATTCGTCCGGGGCAAGTTTTGCCAGGACCATATCGGTGATCTGGTCGATCAGTTGCTCGTAGTTACCGTTCTGCTGCATTCTAAATTCTATTTTAGCACTATTAAGAACCCAGGCGCTTACCGTCAAAAGATATTTTTCCTGGCGAATTATGCTAATAAACGCGAATCTTAAGAAATAATTCTTATTCGCGCCTATTCACGTAATTCGCGGACAATTTTTTTTTGGGGCAGTCCCAGATAATACATAAAAAGTATGGGTCATGACTAGTTAACGCTCGGATCTTTGATAATTTTCAATAGAATAGAGTATAGATTTTGATTTCTATAATTGAATCTAAACTCACATTCTTTAAGGTGCAAGTAGAAGGTGGATTTTCGC